>CANQFH010000045.1 GCA_947598425.1 uncultured Bacilli bacterium
TTCGCCTCTTGTTTCGAATTTGTCATATTGATCCCATGATGCACTAGCTGGTGATAATAAAACACATTCATTTTCTTTGGCTTCTTTTTTAATTAATTTCAAACTATTTTCTAAATTATGACATAAATCACAATCAATATTTTTCTCTTTAGCATAATCTAAAACTCTTTTTTCTACTTTCCCAATTGCGTAAATCTTAATTACTTTATCTATTTCTTGATCCAATTCATGAAAATCTTGACTTCTTTCCATTCCTCCTAGAATAAGTCGTGTTGGTTTCTTCATCGTTTTTAAAGCAATTAAAGTCGAAGTTGGATTGGTAGCTTTAGAATCATTATAAAATTCTATATTACTTTTAGAATCTACTACCTCTATTCGATGTTCTACACCATTAAAATTCTTTAAGTAATTTTTAATTATTTCTTTATCAAAATTAAATTCTTTTAAACACAATAAACTTGCTAAAATATTTTCATAATTATGATTACCTTTTATCTTAATATCTTCTAATTTTACTACTAATTCTCTATCTATATAAATACCATCTTCATTATAATAATTATCTTCATTATTAAAATATTTCTTTATACCCTTAATATCTTTAGTTATATTCATACTATCTTCATTACCATAATTAATAATATTAATATCACTATCTTGATGATTATTAAATATTCTTTTCTTAACATTGATATAATTTTCATAATTACCATGAAAATCTAAATGAGTCGGACATAGATTAGTCAAAATACTAATATCAGTTTTAAACTCTTTCATGTTATATAATTGATGATCAGATATTTCTAAAACTAAGATATCATTTTCTTTAACATTAGGAACTAATTCACTTAAAGGATAACCAATATTACCTCCTAAATGAACCGAATAACCACTTAATTTTAATAAATTATAAATAATTGTAGTCGTCGTAGTCTTACCATTGGAACCAGTAATACCAATTATCTTTACTTTAGGTAAATAATGGTATGCTACTTCCATTTCATTAGTTATTGGAATATGTAACTCTTGAGCCTTTAATACACATGGATGATTAGGCATAATACCAGGATTTTTAACAATTAAGTCAATATTATCTAATAGTTCAGTAGCATTTTCACTTTGACAAAACTTAACATTTAACTCTTTTAGTTCATCTAAAACTTCCTCACTTGGTTTATTTTTATCAGTAACTATTATATTATTTTTACCCGCTAATAACTTAGTCACATGATAACCACTTTTAGCTAAACCTAATACTAAGATATTTTTATTTTCAATCATAAATAACACATCCCATCTAATTAATTATATACTTAATAAAAAGAAAAAGTAAAACTTTATTAATAAAATTATTTATTTTTCATTCTCTTTGCTTTACATTTATAATCATAACATTAGTTCGGTTTACAGTCAATAAATTTTTTTAAATTTTATTTTTTAATCACATAATTATCTAAAATTCTACATAAAAATAAAAAGAAGATATTACTCTTCATTATATATTACTATTCCAGTTAAAGTAGCATTTTTAAAAATATCTTCAATATCTTCTTTAATTAATTCTTTATACTTATTTTCAAAATAGAAAGTATATTTTTGATTTGCTTTTATTATCTTTTTACTATCTTCATCAACAATTCTTTCTATCTTAACATCTTTTTTATTATCATTAATAACTAATTCTAACTTATATTTATTATTATCCAATTCTTCTAATAACTTAACACTCTTAATTAAATATACTCTAGTAAACTTATAATCACTAAAGAAGTTTTTACCACACATACCATTTTGAAAAGCTTTAGTAGTATTCATATATTCTCCAAAATAAATATCCGTATTACCATCAGTATTACATTTAACTACTGTCACATCTTTATTGACAATATTTCCATTATCTTTTCCTTTATAGATAATTGTACCACCATCTTTAAGAGTCTTAACTATTTCTAAGTCTAAACTATTAATAACATCATCATAATTATTTTTATATAATGTTAAATAATCTTGAAGATTCATAATATTATCATCTTTATTAATTCTAATCTCATTAACATTATATAAATATATTTTACTATTCTTATTACTAGCATATTCTTTTACAATAGGTTCAATATCATAAATATCTACATAATCATTATTACACTCTACTTTATAAGTAAGCATTCTTAATATTACTCCCATGATAACCCCGACTAAAAAGATAATAATAATTGATAATATCTTAGTTAACGTTATTTTTTTCATCTTCACTACTTCTCTCTAATATTAATATAAATTAATAATCCCTTTAATATATCTTTATAATCTTCTTCTAATTCTAAATTATCAATATCATTTAAACATTCACTATATAAATTATCTAAATAATTTAATACATAGTCATAACTACCACTTTTAATTAAAATATCTCTAATATTATTTAAATCATTATTATTAATATTTCTTTTACCATATATTTTTAAAAATTCATCTTTATAACTAGTATTAATTACATAATAATATAACAATGTTTGTTTAAATTCTTCAATATCTGAAGTATTAGGTTTACCAATAACATTACTATCAGAAAATATTCCTAATAAATCATCTTTAATTTGAAAAGTTAAGCCAATCTTATTTAAAATGTTTTCTAAATCTTTACTAATACTCTTATTTCCTAAAGCATAACCTAAAGATAATGGTCCAATAATTGTATACCAACTAGTTTTTAAATGATAAATATCTATGATATCTTCTTTATTTAAAGAAGCATAATTATATTTACCCATAAATGGTAAATAAACATCAATTACTTCTCCTTTAATAGTACTAATAACGATCTTAGTAAATAAAGATACTATTTGATGATAATTAGGATATTCTTGATAATAATTATTGATTAATTTTAAAGAATGATAAAAGCCTAAATCGCCAGCACAAATACCTAAAGAATTGGCAAGTTTAATAACATCATTTTGATAACTCTTATCTTTTTTCTTATCTAAATATTTATGACATATTCTTCTAGGAATAGTTTCTTTTCCTCTTCTTATTCTAGCATTATCAATAATATCATCATGAATTAATATTGAAGTTTGAAACATTTCATAAGCATAAGCCAAATTTAAATATTTATTATCTTTATTTTCACTAGCTATTAAATAACCTAAAGCAATTAAAGCCCCTCTTATATATTTACCATCTTGATTTAAATCTATAAAATCATTTAAAACTTTTTTTACATAATTATTATCGAGATCATTTATTAAACTATTATTAATTAATTCTTGATTATTTTTAAGTTCTAAATATTTTTCTTTATAAAAGAATAAAAATGATAATAAATACTTATAATTATATAATTCTTTTATAGGAGTAGATAGTCCTCCAATTAAAGCAATATTCACATCTTTTTTAAAGTCATTTTCAAAAACAAAACGCCATATTTTATTAATATCTGAAAATATATAGACTTCTTTATGAGAATATAATTGTTCATAAACTTCTTTAGTACTTTTACTTTCAATATTACCTATAATAAAGATAATATCACAAGATTTAGCAATATTTTGAGCACTATCTAAAAGTTTTATAAATTCATTACAAGAGGAATTACATTCCTCTACTAATAAAGTACTATATCTATTCTTAATAGTATTTACTAAATTAGTATATACTTCTTTATCAATAGAAATATCTGCTGTAATAAATATTTTATTATATGCTTTATTTAAATTTTCAATATCTAGAATACTATTAATAATATCACAATTATTATCAGTATAAGAAGCCATATTCATTACTATTTCACTATTTTTATCTCCAATAACAATAATATTATAATTATCTAAATATTTTTGATATATTAAATCATATATTTTCTTTAATTTAGGACAAGTAGTATCATAAAACTCAATATCATTATTTTTTAAATATAACATATCTTCTTTAGATATTCCTCTAGGAGATATGATAACAATATCTTCTTTAGTAATTAAATTAATATCTGCTACTTCTTCAATTCCTAAATTATTAAATTCTTCTTGAACTTTATCATTATATAACATGGTTTTATAAGTAATAATACGTTTCGGATTATCTTTATTTATTTCTCTTTCATAAATATCATATACAACATTTAATCCTCTAGTATTACTATTACATGTTCCTTGATACTTAGCTAATTTTATCATAAAACCCTCCTATAATCTAAAAAAGAAATAGTAACTATTTCTTAAAATGAATCGATATTAATTTTAACTTTTGGTAAATTCTTTACTGCTGCAAAAGCTTGAATTAAAGTTCTTATAGCCATAGAAGTTTTACCATTTTTGCCAATAACACGTCCCATATCAGATTCAGGCACTAAAATCTCTAAGATTGTGACATCTTCATCAGCTTGAAATTCAGATACTTTAACTAAATCTTCTTCTTTAACAATACTTTTAACTAAATATTCCGCAAATTCTACTACATTCATAATTTACTTCCTATTTCTTTTTAGATGCGGCATATTTTGCCATAATTCCAGCTTTAGATAAAATATTTCTAACAGTATCAGTTGGTTCAGCACCATTTTGTAACCAAGTTAAAGCTTTTTCTTCATCAATAGTAACTTTATCAGCACCTTTAATTGGATTATATGTACCAATTACTTCAATGAAACGACCATCTCTTGGAAAACGAGAATCTGCTGCAACTATTCTATAAAATGGTTTTTGTTTAGCTCCCATTCTTTTTAATCTTAATTTAACTGCCATAATTGCCTCCTTTTTCTATTGCTATTAGTATACCATTATCAATTATTTAAGTCAACAAAAAATGTTGACTTACTTATCTATTTCTTCTAAATAATTTTCATTAATACTATCTATTTCTTGATCTAACTCTTCATCTAATAATTCTTCATAATCATCATCAATATCTTCTACCGATATTTTAACTTTCGTATTTCCTACTATTTCGACTCCTAATTCTTTTTCCACATTTAAATTAATGACATCATTATTAATATCTACTTTAGTAACTGTTGGTTGTTTTAAGCTTCTTACTATTATCTCAGAATTATTATCTAAAGTTGTATCATTTTTAAGTGGTACATTCATTTTATCACTATAAGTAAATCTTTTAGTAGTAACGGCCGTTTTAGTATCATTATCATAAGAATACCAAACATTAATATCAAAAGCTCCTGAGATAATTACACTGCCATTATTATGAACGCCATTAAAGGAATTGTTAATAACCCAACAACCTAATACAGTATTTGGTTTTTCTTCAGTTTCAATCTTAAATTCATTATTACTTGTTTTCTTCGCTTTACCAATCACCGCTTTAGTTACTATTTCTCGATAATTAGACAAATTAATCACTCCCTAATTTAATTTATGCAATAAATAATAAAAAGAACACAATTATTTGTTATAATAACCTTAGGTGATCTTATGAATATTTTAGAAATCCTTAATCCCTATATCGATAATAAATATCAATTATTTCAAAAAAGAATATGCCATACAAAGTATATAATCTTAGGAATAAAAGTACCAATATTAAGAAAAATAACTAAAGATTTATTAACTAATTATAACTATCAAGATATTCTTAATTTAGATAATAATTATTATGAAGTTATTTTAATTAAAGGAATAGTTATTGCTAGTGTAAATATTTCTTATCAAGAAAAATTACTACTTATTAAAGATTACTTAGATTTAATAGATAATTGGGCAATATGTGATATCTTTGTAGGTAATTTAAAAATGATTAAAGATTATCAAAAAGATTTTTTAGAATATTTAAAGTATTTATTAACCTATGATAAAGATTATTATAAACGTTTTGTAATCGTTTGTTTATTAAATTATTATATTAATCAAGAATATATAGACAATAATTATCAAATATTACTTAGTATTAAAAGTGATAATTATTATGTTAATATGGCGATTGCTTGGAATATTTCTATGTGTTTAATAAAATATTTTGATAAAACAATTAAATTTATGAATGATAATAATGATCAAATAAATAAATTTGTTTTTAATAAATCTTTAGATAAAGGAATTGATTCTTATCAAATTAGTAAAGAATGTAAAGATATTTTAAAAAAGATGAAAAGAAAGTAAAATAGTTAGTAAATAAAAAGAGATAGTTTGTTAAAATATTAATTATTTGATATAATCTAGATGGTGGTGATAAAGATGGAATGTTTATTTTGTAAAATAATAAAAGGTGAAGTTCCAAGTTATAAATTGTATGAAGATGATAAAGTTATGGTGATTATGGATGCTTATCCAAATGTTGATGGGCATACGTTAATTATTCCTAAAGAACATTATGATACTTTAATGGATTTACCTGATGAATTAGTATTACATATTAATAAGATAGCTAAAATGTATATTAAAAATAATATGGAAAAATTAAATGCTAAAGAATTAAGTGTTTGTATCAATTATGGTAATAGTCAAAAGATTAAACATTATCATATGCATTTACTTCCTAATTATGGAACACGTGCTACTAGAGATATAGAAGAGGTATATAAAGAGTTAAATGGCAAGGATTAAAAGAAAAGTAAAAAGGAATTTATTATTATTAGTATTAATTATTGTTATTATTAGTGCTGGTTTATTGGGATATAAAACTTTTTTTAATATCGGTGATAATACTCCAAATAATCCCATAATAGATAAACCAAAAGAAGATCCTATTAAGGTTTATAAAGCATCATTAATTGCTACGGGAGATGGTCTATTACATTCACCAATATATAATGCTGCTTATAATAATGGTACTTATGATTTTATGAAAATGCTTACTTATACTAAAGATAAAATAAAAGATTATGATATTAAATATTATAATCAAGAGACAGTATTTGATTCTACCTCAGCATTACAAACATATCCTAGATTTAATACTCCAAGTGCTTTTGGACAAAATATGATTGATATTGGTTTTAATATGGTATCACTTGCAACTAATCATTCAATGGATATGGGTGCTAATGGAGCTAAAGTAAGTGCAGCTTGGTGGGAAGGACAAGATAAAGTATTAACACATGGGATGGCTTCATCTAGTGCTAATCGTGAAAATTATCAAATAATGGAAGCTAATGGAATTACTTATACGATGTTATCTTATACTTATGGTACTAATGGTCTTGGAACTCAAGCTATTAAAGATGAACCTTATTTAGTTAATGTTTATAATGAAGAAATGGTTTTAAAAGATATCGAAGCTGTTAGAGATAAAGTAGATGTTTTAATAGTAGCAATGCATTGGGGTAATGAATATAACTTAGATGCGACTGAAAAACAAAGAAGTCAAGCTAGATTTTTAGCAGATCATGGTGTAGATATTATTTTAGGAACCCATTCACATTGTATAGAACCTTGGGAATGGATAGATGATACTGTAGTATTCTACTCTTTTGGTAATTTTATTTCTAATCAAATGGGAGCAGATGAAGCCATTATCAGAAAAGTTGGAGTTATTGGAATGTTTGCTACTTTGGATATTACTAAAACTGTAGATACGGAAAATAATACTACAACAATTAAAATAGATAATATTGGAGCTGATTTAAACTTTACTTATCGTTTTTATAATCCGGATATTAAAAAGAATGATTATTTAGTTATTCCATTTAGTAAAATGGAAAGTAAATATTTAAATAATTATGAAAGTGTTTATAATGAATTTAGTGAAGTTTTAAAGAAATATGATTCTAATATAAATATAGAGCCATTACCTACAACTTAAATTAGTAGAAATACTAATTTTTTTTAATTAAAAAACTAATAGATATAATTTATTTACCTATTAGCTTTTTTATTATTGAATTATAAAAGGATCACTAGATATGCCAGATCCAGTTAAATTAATATCACTATTTAAATAGAATACTGGACGAACAGAAAAAGAACCTGATAGAAGTCCACTGCTAAATAATAAACCGTTACTTTGAAGTAGCCACACACTATAATTTCCATTTATACCGTTTACATATCCAATTCGAGACATCGAAATTTCTCTAGTAATATCAGTACCACCTTTCATCCATGATTTCATACACTCCATATCAAAGTTTCCATAACAGTTATTACCATCAATTGAACAAGACCAATAATAGTCACTTAATGACATTAGTCCGACTTTAAAATTATCTATCAAAGTCCATGTAATTTCAGTTCCTTCAATATTATGTGCAGGAGTTATTCCATATTCTTGTTTAAACATTTCTTCTGCTGTTGTTGGAGCATAGCTATAGTGTATATCTCCTTGATACCATTGTTTATTCACAATTTTATCTGTCCATGTTGTATCATTTGGATTCAAATATGGATATAGATTATTATAACTTGCTGCATTACCTAAAAAAATATTTGTATTATTTAATTTATTACCTTCACCTTCGCCATTTAATCTCTTTTTTAAATTACTATCTTTCCAAGTTATATCATCATTATTAGAAGTATACCAACTGAAGGTATTTTCACTTCCAGATTTTAAAG
>CANQFH010000046.1 GCA_947598425.1 uncultured Bacilli bacterium
TTAACAGGAAAATATAAAGATTACTTTGATGTTTATGCTGCAGATAGTAGTGAAACTTCATATAATAAAAGAATCTTAGGAGATGCTACTGGAGAAATGGGACCATTTAATTATTTTAAAGATGGTGATGGTAGTAATCGATATCATAACAGTTGGTACACTGACTACTCTTACTTTGCTGTTCCTTCAATTCCTTGGTTCATTCGTGGTGGTTATCCAATTCACGGAATTATGACTGGCCAGTTTAGCTTTGCTAGTCATTCTGGTAGTGCAATTTCAACTGATAGTTTCCGCCTAGTTTTATCTATCTAAATTAATAATACCATTTAAAAAGGACTCAAAAGTCCTTTTAATTTATTTCATTTATTTTATTTTGTAAATCATTATCTAAAGTACTAACTTTAGTATTATTTACTTCTTCTAAACTATACCATCCTAAGTAAAACATACACTCATAAGTTTTTCTTTGAGCATCAGCTATATTACTAAACATTTCTTTATATTTTTTATATAACTTTTCATTTGAAGCTTCAGTTAAAGCTACAGTCATATTTTTTTCTAATTCTTTTAAATGACTTAACATAATAGTCATATAATCTTGTTCATTTAATTCGATACCTTTAGTAACTTCACTTTTGGGATTACATATTTTATTATTCATTACAACCATCCTTTACTATATTACTTATTTCTATCATATTGTCATAAAATAATTTAGAACATTCATTAATTACTTTATTAACACATTTTTCTTGAGTCTTATTTAAAATATCCATGCTTAATTTATAAGCTATATAATTCCAATTAAACATATCTTTTAAATAATCTAAATCTTTACTTGTTAAGATATCTGGTACAGTTTTATATTTCTTTTCTTCCATTTTAATCACCTAGTAATATTATTTAACCATAAATAAAATATATACTACTAAATATTGGAATAATTAAATAGTTATAATAGTTAACAATATAAATGTGATTTATATGGAAAAAGAATTAGTAATAAGAATAGCATTATTATTTTATATATGTAGTATATTTGGTTATATTTATGAAACATTATTAGGATTAATATATACTGGTAAATTTTTACATCATGGCTATTTATATGGACCATGGTTACCAATATATGGTTTAGGCGCTATTATCATAAGTAAGTTATTTAAAGAAGAAGATAATTATTTAAAAGTATTTTTCTTAAGTTTTATGATTACGGGTTTATTTGAAGGAATATCAGGTTATTTGATATTAAAATTATTAAAAATAAGATTATGGGATTATACTGGCTATTTTTTAAATATTGGAGGATTTGTTTGTTTTTTAAGTGCCTTTTGTTTTGGAATGGGGAGTTTATTAATTAATTATGTAATATATCCTTTAATAAAGAAAATAAAAATAAATAATAAAATTAATAATATTTTAAGTATTTTGACAACTCTTTTTATTAGTGATTTAATTGCAACTGAATTAAAATAATTATATAATAATTTTGGTGGTATTATGGATTTTTCTGGTAAAGTGATTGTGGTCTTTGGTGCCAGTGGGAGTATAGGTAGTACTTTATGTGAAATATTATATCAATATGGCGCTACAATTGTGGGAGTATATTATCAAAATAAAATAGATAAATTATATGATAATTATCAGTGTGATCTTAGAAATGAATTAGAAGTAAAAGAATTATTTAGTAAAATTATTAAGAAACATGATAAAATAGATGCCGTCATTAATTGTGCTACTTATAGTTGTGATAATGATATTTATGATAAAAATCTTAAAGAATTTATGGAAGTAGTAGAGGTTAATCTAGGGGGAACGTATTTAATAGATAAATATGCCTCTATAAATATGGATAGAGGAGTAATTATTAATATTTCATCAACTGATGGTATCGATACATTTAATTCTTATGAAATGGATTATGCCTCTAGTAAAGCCGGAATTATTAATTTAACGCAAAATATGGCCTTAAGATTTCCTAACTTAAAAGTATGTACTATTGCTCCAAATTATGTAGATACTCCTAGTGTTTTAGAAATGGATCCTTTATTTTTAAAAAATGAATTAAAAAGAATTAATCAAGATAAATTAATTAAAAAAGAAAGTGTAGCACTAAAAATAATTGAAGTCTTAATAAATGATGATTATGTAAGTGGTGCTGTAATTAGAATGGATGGTAAAAATGAATAGTTATTTAGAAAGTTTAAATATCAAAGAATCGGTATATGATTTAGTATTAAAGGAAGAAAAAGAATTACAAGATATCTATAAAAATGTTGATAACTTAGCATTTATTAACAGTATGAAAGTATTAAATGCTTTTCAAATGGAAAATGTTAGTGAAAGTGATTTTGCCGAAACTACTGGTTATGGTTATAATGATGTTGGCAGAGATAAAATTGAAAAAATATTTGCAAGAGTATTAGGTGGTGAAGATGCTCTTGTAAGAACGCAATTTATATCTGGCTCTCATGCTTTAACAGTAGCTTTATTTGCCTATCTTCGTCCTCAAGATACGATGTTATCCATTACAGGACTACCTTATGATACTTTACATGAAGTTATTGGGATTAAAGATAATCCTAGTAGTTTAAAATCATTTGATATTAATTATAAACAAATAGATTTAATAAATAATGATTTTGATTATGATAAAATAAAAGAAGAATTAAGAAATAATAAAATAAAATTAATAGAGATTCAAAGAAGTAGGGGATATTCTCTAAGAGATAGTATATCTATAGAAAAGATAGCTAAAGTAATAAAAGAAATAAGAAATATTGATGAAAATGTTATTATTATGGTAGATAATTGTTATTGTGAATTTGTAGAAGAAAAAACTCCTTTAGAAGTAGGAGCAGATATTATAGTAGGATCTTTAATAAAAAATTTAGGGGGAGGTATTGCTCCGAATGGTGCTTATATTTGTGGTAAAAAAGAATTAGTCAAGTTAGCTAGTGAAAGATTAACTTTACCAGGAGAAGGTAGTGAAGTTGGACCATCTTTAGGTATTAATAAAAAAATATTACAAGGGTTATATCATGCCCCATATGTTGTATCTAGTGCCATTAAAACGGCAATTCTTACTAGTAAAGTATTAGAAGATTTAGGTTATAATGTATCACCAAAATATAATGAAAAAAGAAGTGATATTGTTGAATCTATTATATTTAATAATGAAAATGACTTAATAAATTATGTAAGAGGGATTCAATTTGCATCTGCAATCGATTCTAAGGCTTTAACTGAACCTGTAGATATGCCAGGATATGATGATAAAATAATTATGGCTTCAGGTTCCTTTATTCAAGGATCATCTATTGAAATATCTTGTGATGGTCCTATTAGAAGTCCTTATGTTGCATATCAACAAGGAAGTTTAACTTATGATTATGGTAAGCTAGCAGTAATGATTGCAGTAAGTAATTTAAATATTTCTATAAATATTGATAACAAAACTAATTAATAAAAGGATAATAATTAATAAATAATGTTTAGTTATCATATTAAGGATTTTGCTTAAATAATCTTTATTAGTAATTAAATCAATAATATCAATCATTAATATTAATACTAAAATACTAAAAAATGGCAATGCTAAAATATTGTAAGAAAAAGATTCAATTATTTTAAATTGTAAAATTAATTTAAATGCTCTTAACATGCCACAAGCAGGACAGGGAATATGAAATAGTTTTTTAAATTGGCAAGGAGTATCAAATTTTAACCAAAATAAAAATATTAATAATAATCCTAAATATAGGATTAATACTAATATTTTATTTTTTTTAGTCACTTAATGGATTACCTTTGCCATCAGTATTAATTGAACCAGTTAATATCATGATACCTTCAATTAATCCCCAAATTTCAGAGACAATTGATAAAATGAAACAAGATAATACTGTAATTAATAATTGTGCAGTTGCTTTTCCTGTATAACCTAAATAAAAGTTATGGACACCAAAAGCTCCTAAGAAGATACCTAATAGACCAGCAGCAATTTTAGATTTACTTCCTGCAACTGGATTATTAGCTTTCTTGACTGCTTTACCACAATTTAAGCAGATATCTTGGTTTTCATTTAATTCTTTACCACAGTTTTCACAAAATTTTGCCATACTTCCCACTTCCTTAAAGTTATATTAACATAATTATTTATATTTCACAATAATAAATTTTATGTATTAATAAATTTTTTATGCATTTTAGTCATTTTCACTTGAATGCTGGAATATTATGTGTTATATTATATAGCGAACACGAAAGTGTTTTTTAATTGCATGAATATTTAGGAGGTTATATGATGGTGAAAGAAAAAAATGCAAAAAAGAAAAAAAATAAGAAACAAAAAGAAAGTTTTATGATTGGTTTAAATCGTGAATTAAAACAAGTTAAATGGCCAAGCTTTAAAGAGATTGTTAAATATACAATAGCTACAATTATCTTTTGTGTTATCTTAATTTTATTCTTTGAATTATTAACATTTGTAGTAGCATCTATCAAGGAGTTGGTTGGTTAATGGAAAAACAATGGTATGTTGTAAATACTTATTCAGGACATGAAAGTAAAGTTAAAGAAAAGTTAGAAGCCAAAATTGAATCCATGGGAATGCAAGATTATATCTTTAGAATAGTTATTCCCGAAACTACTGAAGTTGAAGTTAAAGATGGTGTTAAAAAAGAGAAAGTTAAAAAAATGTTTCCAGGTTATATTTTAGTTGAAATGATTATGTCTGATGAAGCTTGGTACATTGTTAGAAATACTCCGGGAGTTACAGGATTTATTGGATCAAGTGGTAAAGGTGCGAAACCAACACCATTACTTCCTCAAGAAATAGATCGTATTTTAGTTAACATGGGTATGAGTCGTGTTAATGTTGAAGATGACTTAAAAGTTGGTGACAGTGTTAGTATTGTTGATGGTCCATTCAAAGGTATGATGGGACGTGTTGATAATATTGATACTGAAAATAATCGTTTAAATATTATTATTGATTTATTTGGACAAGAAACATCTGTAGATGTCGAATTGTTCCAAGTTAGTAAAAATTAGCTATCAAGATAGATAGCTTTTTCTTTTAGAAAAAATAAAAATAATAATTGATTGTCAAACAAATGTGTGTTACAATTATTATTGTTCAGGAGGTATATTATGAAAAAAGAAAGTAAAATTGTTTTAAAAGAAAATAGATATAAAGTTATTGTCATCTTAAATAATATAGCCTTAGTTGAATGTGAAGGTAAAAAATGTTTAGTTAATATTAAGAGTATGGAAATAATTAATGATTCTTATAATTATAATGTTATATATAATACTAAAGGGAATTTTTTTAAATTAATTATTAAAGACAAAGATCAAGAATATATATCTATTTATGATACTGTAAATGAGAGGTTTTTAGTAGAAGAATGGGAAGTATTTAAAAATTTTTCTAACCGATATGATTTATTAATTGTTAGAAATAATGGTAAGAAGTATTTAATTAATACTAATAATTTTGATTCCAGTTTATTTAATATGCCTTTAGATAATATTGAATTATTAAGTGCAAATAGTAATAAAGATATGTGTTTTATTTTAACTAAAGAGGGTAAAAAAGGATTATACTATATCAGTGATGGTAATAATCGCCAAGAAATAATTAAAAAGATTAAATATAATTATATAACTAAGATAGATAATCTCATTATATGTAATCGTAAAAAGAAAAAAGCAATTTTATTTTTTGATGACAATGGAATTGATGGCGTTGATCTTGAATTTGATGATATTTTTATCGATAAAAATAATAGTAATATAGTTTATGGTAAAAAAGATAATTTAGTGTATGTATATGATACTAAAGCTAAAATGCTAGTTATGGTTACTTCCAACTGTGAGTTAGAATTATTAAATTTTGTTGGGATTAATTATAATCATACTTTAAATGGTAAATATTTATTTAAAATAAAAAAGGATCATAGTTATAATATTTTAGATGTATCTGTAAATAATAGTAATATAGAGCAAAGATTATTATTAAATAATAATTATGATGATATAATTGCAGCTGGTAAAAAACAATATAAATTAATTAGTAATAATAAAATGGGTTATATAATACTTGATAATTTTCAAGAAAAAATGACTCCTAATATTGAAGTAGTATATGATAAGATAGAATCTTTAGGTAATTCTTTATACGCATTATATAATAAAGATCAAATAGAGATTGGGAAAATTGATGATGAAGGTAATTATAATTCTTTAATTGTTAATTGTAGTGATTTAATTTTAGTGGGGTTAGATACTTATATTTTTGTTAAAGATGGTTTAAAAGGGTTAATTCATTTAGGGGCTTTTGCTTTTAATAATAAATATAAAGATATATTAGTGGGAAGCAAAGATGAAATATATACTTATATAGCCGTAAAAGAAAAAGATCATTATGAATTATATCGAAGGGAAAATAATGTTAATTTAATTAATGAAAGATTTATTATTAGACCATTAAATATGGTAAAGTTTTTAAATAAAGTATTTGTAGTTAAAGATAATGAAAGTACTTGTATTTATAATTATAATGGGATGCTTATATATAAAAATAATGGTAATATAAATGTTAAAGAATATGAAGATGGGTTAATTATTAATGATGCATATTATAATATAGTTAATAATGTTTTAGTAGAATGTTTAACTGAACAAATAAAATATTATGTAACTACTTATGAAAATGAAGAAGATATTTATGAAGTTAGTTGTAAATATGAATCTATATTAGAACAATATTGTAAATTGATTGATAGTATGGATGATGCTGCTGCAATAAATAAGTTAAATAATGATATTGAAAATGCTAATAATTTAGGTAAATTTAGTAGAGTAAGATTTAAAAAACAAAAAAAGATAAATAAGATATAAATATTTTGGGAACTCTACTAACTGTAGGTGTTAAAATTATTGTTAATATAATATAGTTATCTTCGAAAGGAGTAATTATGAATCAAGAAAAAATAGGAAAATTTATTGCAAGTGTTAGAAAAGAACAAAATTTAACCCAAGAAGAGTTAGCGGAAAAATTAGGAATAACTTCGAAAGCAGTATCTAAATGGGAATGTGGTAAAGGATTACCTGATGCCTCAATTATGATAGATTTATGTAAAATATTAAAGATAACTGTTAATGACTTATTAAGTGGTGAGAAAGTTACAAAAGAACAATATCAAGAAAAATTAGAAGCAAATATTATTGATACCATCGATTATTCAAATAAAAAAGATAATGAAAAAAATAAAAAGATAGCTAAAATAATTATGCTTTTTGGCATATTTATAATTTTCAGTGCTTTTTCAATGTTTTCTAGTGATAGTAGCTGGGGAGCAATTTATTCAATACTTGGTTTAATGATATCTGTAATTGGATTTTATCTTTTTAATTTGAAGAAAACAATTATTCAAAGACTATTATTAAGTGGAGGATATTTGATTTTATTTTTCTTATTATTAATTAGTATCGATTATACAAATGTTATTTTAAATAATGTTCCACCAAGGTATTCTTATTTAATAACAACTTCTGAAGATATGATTGTTTATAAAGCACCATTATGTAATGTTTATAGGATAAATAGAAATACCAAAAATGAATATTATATAGTTGATACTAAAAAGGATTATAATGAAAATACCATACCTATAACCCCATTTAATAGAAGTAAATCAGGAATAGATAATCTTCTTAAATTTAAAAGTAAATATATTGGTGATAATAGTAATGATAGTCATTTAATTGATAGTCTACCACTTAGTGAATATGGCTATGTCTTTCAAATAGATGATAATAATTTAGAACTTATTATTAATTATAATATTACTGATTGGTATATTGATAATAATAAATATTTGGAAAAAAGCCTATTATATAATACTGTAGCGATTTTTTCTTTAATAGATAATGCTCAAAATCTGACATTTAATTTTAGTGGTAATAATTATAAAACTAGTAGAGTAAAAGTTGCGGAAGAATATCCATACTTTAAAGATATTATTAATAATAAAGATAATTTTAATAAATATTTAGAAAATAAGATAAATGATAATGAATTTGTAGAAGTGATATTTAATAAAATATTTAAATAAAAATATTTTTATACTTTTTGTTTGATTTTAATAGTTATTTAAATTATAATGATATTAAATTATAAAGAAAATAATAATGAATAAGACGGTATATTATGGATAATGAAAGTAGGATTAAAATTTGGAGGGTGATGAATAATGAAAAAACAAACTGCAGGTAGAGATAAGTTAGGTAATATTGCACCTAAATTTGCTGAATTAAATGATGATATATTATTTGGAGAGGTATGGAGCAGGGAAGATAAATTATCAGCAAGGGACAGAAGTTTAATTACTATTTCGGCATTATTTGCTCAAGGACTTTTACCTCAATTAAAAAGTCATCTTGAA
>CANQFH010000047.1 GCA_947598425.1 uncultured Bacilli bacterium
TTACTTTTGTAATATAGTATTCTATGTAAAAGAAAAGCACTCAATCTAACAAGATTAAGTGCTAACCAATATATTGGCAAGTACTCAACATTGCGTTGTTAAGTATTCCCTTTTTATGTTATGCAAGTTTCCTTGGCATATACATCATAACATAAAAGCAATCTTTTTACAAGTTGTTTTCTATTTTCACTCGAGTTTTCCAAGTTTCCTATCAATCTGGTGCCAAATGTGAGAATCAAACTCACGTCTAAGTATTACGAGTACCTTGTTCTATCACTATACTAATTTGGCAAGAAATATTCTAATAAAATAGAATATTATTTCTCTTCTTTTTTATAATTATCCCTACTTATTAAATAATCTTTTAATTCTTTAGCAACACTTTCTGGTACTATTTCTTTTAATTCTTCAATACTAGCATCTTTTATTTTATTAATATTACCATACTTTTTAATAAGTTCCTTTTTTCTAACACTACCAATACCTTCAATATTATCTAAGATACTACTAATACTACCCTTACTTCTCAAAGTTTTATGATAATTAATTGTAAATCTATGAACTTCATCTTGAATTCTCGTTAGATAATGAAATACATTACTATCTTTATCTAACTCAATTATTTGGTAAGTATTCCCATCAATAAGTTCATTAGTTCTATGCTTATCATTCTTTTTTAAACCACATACTTTGATGTTTAAATTTAAACTATTTAAAATATCATTACAGGCATTAATTTGATTTATACCACCATCTACTAATATTAAATCTGGCAATTCTGTTTTATCTACTAAAGCCCGATAATATCTTCTATAAATAACTTCTTTCATCGTATTATAATCATCATTTTTATCAACGCTAACTTTATATTTACGATATTCTTTTTTGTAAGGCTTACCTTCCATAAATACTACCATACCACTAACAGCAAATGTTCCAAATAAATTAGAATTATCAAAAGCATCGATTCTTTTTAATTCTTCTAAGTTTAATAGTTTTCTTAATTCATCATTAGCATTAACAGTTCTTTCTTCTACTCTAATAGTGCTTTCTATTTCATTATTTAAATAAATTTTAGCATTTTCTAAAGCCATAGCAAGTAAGTTTTTCTTAATACCTCTTTCAGGTACTACTAAATTAGTATTAATAAGCTCACTTAAAATTGGATCATTTATCTCTTGTGATACTAATATTTCTTTAGGAACTTCATGATGCATATAAAAATTCATTATATAATATTTTAATTCTTCCATTCCATCTATTTTAACTGTAATTAAATCATTATGAGATCCAATTAACTTATTATTTCGAATAAATAAAATATTAATAGCAATATGACCATTATCAAAATAATAACCTATAACATCACGATTAACAAAGTCATGTAATTCCACTTTTTGTTTAGTTAATACATAATTAATATAATTAAGTTCATCAGTTAATTCTTTAGCAAGTTCATAATTCATATTTTCAATATAAATATTTATTTTTTCTAATAATTTATCTTTAATTATTTTATCATTACCTCTAAAAAATGATAAAATATCTTGTTCCATGGCGGCTATTTTATCTAAAGATACATTCTTACTACAATAACCTAAACACTCTCCTATATGATAATATAAACATACTTGCTTAGGCATACCACTACACTTTTTTAAAGGATATAAACGATTAATTAATCTCACAATTCTTCTGGCAGCATAGGCATTAGGATATGGTCCAAAAATAGTTTTATTATCTTTTTTTCGAATATTTAAATATCGCGATACTTTTAATTTAGGATATGGTTTACTAATATATTCTATATATGGATAACTTTTATCATCTTTTAATAATATATTATATTTAGGATTATATTCTTTTATTAAATTAATCTCTGCAATAAAAGCTTCCGTTTCACTATTAGTAACAATATAAGTAAAATCTACTACTTCTGATACCATTTTTCTTGTTTTACCAGTAACAGTACCTTTAAAATAACTATTAACTCTTTTATATAAATCTTTAGCTTTTCCTACATAAATAATAATACCATCTTTATTACGCATTTGATAACTTCCAGGTAAATGAGGTACTAATTTTAATTTTTCTTCTAACATAATATCTACTTTCTTTTTCTATTAATATTTTACCACAGCTACTATAATAAATATACCTTATTTATTACCTTTAGAGTTAATTTTAAATTTAGGATAAGCATTTTTTATATGTCTATAAAAAACGGAATTTTCTTCTAACCATTTAATTACTTTTTCTCTTATATCTTCAGTAGCGTCTTTTCTTTCCTTTTTTATTTCTTTGCGAATTTTATTCATAACATTAAAAGAAATAATATTATCTACAATATATATTACTAATAAAATAATCGTTAATATTAAACGTACCATGGGATTAATTAATAATACTAATTTTTTAATCATAGGATGGATGATATATACTATAAGGGTTGCAAGTAAACCAAAAGGGATCATTGTTTCTAGACAAATTCTACCATTAATATTAAATTTATTTTTAGAATAATCCCACCATCTAGCTTTAAATATTTTCTCCATTAAATAAGATGTAAAATATTCTAAAATGGCACAAACTAAAATGGATTTTAAAAATACAGAGATAAAATCATGAGTATCTGGACCAATTAGAAAGATAATAGCAAGAACGCCATAACCATAGATGGGACAAATTGGACCAATTAGAAAACCACGATTAACTAATTTTTTAGAAGTTATATAAATATTTACAACTTCTAGTAACCAGCCTAAAAAAGAATAAATGATAAATAATAAAAAATATATGCAAAAATACTTCATATGAAACCTCCAAAAAAGAGTTATAAACTTATATGCTACCTAAAGTTGGCAAATGCTCTTTTTCTTTTACTAAATATGATTATAACATTTTTAATATCATATTAATAGATTTTTAAATATATTCTTTTAAAATATTTTTATATTTATCGTCTAAATGACTTATAATAAAATTATCTTTTAATAACTCTTTTATATATTCAGAATCATTAGTAGCAATAATTTTCTTAATTAAATTTTCTTGATTTACCTGAATAACACTATTTATATACTCTCCTAAATACCAAACATTTTTAGAGTCAACTAAAAATTCCTCTAATAAATCATAATTATACCCTTTGCAATCATAATTCATAGCTAAACGCCAAATATTTTCTAAAGCATTATCATAATTTTTAGCAACATTTACTAAATCATTGAAACTATCTTGATCAATTTTAGGAACATTAGGTACCAAAATATTAGAAGTAATTAATAACATGAGTTCTAAATCACTCATATTTTTAGCGATATTAATATAAGTCTTATTATTAATTAATAAATTAAAAATTCTTTTATACTCATCTTCATTATTAAGTATTAAATCTTCAATCTCTTTATCATTATTTTCTATAGATGATAATAAATTAGTAAGATCTTTATTATATTTTTTACCAACTTTAGAATTTAAAAATAGTTTTATTTCTTGAATAAGCATATCTTTATCAATCAATTTATTAATATATTTATAGACACTTTTTACAAAATAATTATTTTTTAATCTTACTACAAAAGTTAATTTGTTATTGGATATAGGAACAAATATTTCTCCTGACTTTCCTAAATCAAATTGAGTATTATCATCTAATTCAATATCATAAATATTCTCATCATAATATATTTTTAAAGTATCTTTAGATTCTAATACTTCAATAGTCTTAATTATTATTTCTTCATCTAAAACTTGATATTCATAAAGAATTTTAACATTATTAATAAATAAATTTAAATCTTTAAACATTGATTCACCTTAATTATTTTGCACAAATATTTGTTGCCCTTTAATTAAATCATAACTGATAAGTTTAGTACTATCTAAATCTTCTTTATACATATCTACTGCAGTAATTTGACTATTTTCATAAGTAGTATAATAATAAATACCTTTATCCATATTACAACAAGAACTATAAATAGTTATTTCGTATTGATCTTCTTTCATATGAACACATCCTCTTTGTTGCTCTACAGAACCTAAAATATGGAAAAATTGACTAATACTTTCAGATTCGGAATCACCAGATAAAGAATTCATTTTAGTAAAAGTAGCTTTTACAAATCTAGATGCCGATGATAAATCTCCAGGTAACCCCAAAGCACCCATACCTCGACTATAAGTCTTTAAATCTAATTTTTTAGAAAAATTATTATGAGGTGGCTCAATTGATAAATTCATATAATTATTTAAATTAAACATCTGAATATCAAAAGTGGGATTATTAGTTAAAATTCCAACTGGATTATCATATATTTTTAAACCATCTTGAACACTTTCAACAGTTATCGAATTTTTCTTATCAGAAATAATCCAATGTAAAGGAGATGCTGGTAATTTATCACTAAAACTAATATTAACTATATTAATGTTTTCTAATAATTTTTTAACTTCCGAAATATTAGCACATTGGGATAAAACCCAAGGAATGAATTCAAAAGAAGCAATATTATCTTTAGTATTATCAATGTCTTGATAAAAAGCATTATCAGGAAAATTAAGCCCAGCCATACCAAGACCTTTTTCATTAATTGCATCATAATAAAGGGGATAATCATCAGTAACATACGCCATACCAATTATCGCATAATGATTCTTAATATCTGCTACTTTTCTAAATTTAAAATGATAACCTCTAGGAGTTATTGTTACAGTTTCTTTATAAGAATATTCTAAATCTAAATTTCGACCAAAATAATGATCTTTAGTATTATAAGTTATTGCAGTACACATATTTATACCTTCTTTCTAAATAATTTATCTTAAATATATCAAATTATTAGCTAATTGTAAAGTATTTATACAATAATCTATCATTAGATTAACCAAGTATTTTCATCATATAATTTAAAATTACCATGATTATTCAATTTAATATGATTATCTTTTAGATACTTTTCTATTTCTTCTTTAGTTATAAAACTAATAGAATAAGGTAAACTATCTTTCTTAGCAATATATTCTGTTCTAATACCACTTAAAAAAGGAATTCTATCATATAAATATATAACATCGGCCATATAAGAAATATTTTTATCATAAACCATGGCTTTATCAAATGTATAATTTTGAGCTATTTTTTCAAGTAATAAAGAAAAATCACCACCATCATAATAATCATCTTGATAATTTTTGATATATAAATATACTGTATCATAATCTTTCTTATATTCTAACTCTACTCTTATATAGTAATTAATATCTCTTAATTTAATAATTTTTTCCACATACATATTATTATTGCCTTTCTATTTTATTATTTATTTTTAATATATACTAAATTACCCTCTATTTGAATAAAATCATTATTTTTTAATACTTTAGTAGCATTCTTACAACCCACAATACAAGGAATTTTTAATTCTCTAGCAATTATACTAGCATGACAAGTAATACCTCCTTCATCGGTAATAATTGCCGAACTCCTTTTAATTATTGCCACAAATTTTGGTGTTGTCATTGGCGTAACCAAAATATCACCATCTTCAAATATTTTAAAATCTTTCTCACTATAAATTTTACACACTTTTCCAGAAACATTACCAGGATATGCTATTTGTCCTTGTAAATAATTACTATTATTTTGCTCTATTTCCTCTTCTATATTTATATTATGTTTTATTAACCACTTATCATAATCTTTGGTAACATATAATTTATCAAATAATATAAATCCTTTTTTTCTTTTTTCTAGTTGCTTTGATGATGGATATCTATTATTTAAAATTTCACTTATTGTTAAATAATTAATAAACTTTTGATATTCTGGTGGTAGCAATTCTTTTAGTTTTTTTATTAGATATTCACATGCATCATGACAAATACTATCATAATTATATCTATAATCTAAGAACAAATCTTTAACTCTTGTAGTTATATTATCATAATGTCCCGCTAGTTGACCTAAACTAGTAAAAGGATATAAATTGATAATCTTTTCTAAAAAATTATTAAAATCAATATCTAATCCGTTATCCATACAATTTTTTAAATATATAATATCTTGTTTAACAATATTATTATAATAACTATTTATTGTATTAAAATTTTCTTCTATAAACAAATACATGAGACGAGGATCTTCTTCTAAATCATAATTATTATAATATATAGCTATATTTTCATTTTCACTATTATATATAAATAAGGGTTTAAAATAATATAAATTATTAGTTAATTTACTTATTCCTTCATATTCACCTTTATAATATATTTCTAATTCAATTAAAGAATGAGGTCTAGTTATTGCCAATTTATAGGCTTTTTTGATAGTAGTTATTGATGTTATTGGTCTTGCTTGTAAAATATAAATTTGTTTATTATAGATAGCATATTCAATATCAACATAAGTATTATAAAGATTCTCAATATTTAAAATAATTTGTTCCAGATTAGTAATAATCTCATCATCAATGTTTATTTGACCAATTTTTAAATCAATTCTTTTAGTTTCTCTACGTACCAAAAATTTAGTTGGAGTTTTGGTTCCTGATACTAACTGTTCACCTAAACCTTTAACTATCTCAATTATTGAGTAATTTTTTAAATCATTGGTGGGATCAACTGAAAAGGCAACTCCAGCATATTCGGGATTAATCATTTTTTGAATTATTACGCACATACCATATAAATTTTGTTCTTTGGAATAAGATAAAACATTCTCTTCATATAAGGAACACCAACAAAGTTTAATTTTATCCTCTAACTCTTTTAAGGTTACATTTAAAAAAGTATTATATTGACCTGCAAAAGATTTTTCTAGTCCATCTTCATTTAATGCCGATGATCGTACTGAAACTAAATTACTATCTAATTTTGTAAAATTTTCTTCTATTTTAGTTTCTAATGAATCACTAAAATTAGCATTAATTATTAATTTTTTTATTAATGAATATTTCTTTTGATTAGCAAGTTCTTTAATCTTATCATATAAAGAATTAAATTTTAAAAATTCTATATATTCACTACTCTCTATTACAAAAAAATCTGGAACATTAAAATTTTTCTCTCTTAATTTAATTAATGAATTGGCTTTACCACCTAAATTTTTACTCATATAACTCTCCTACTTCAATATCAATAACAATGGATTATCTATGTTATAAATATTTTAGCATAAATTTGAGTATTTTAAAACTTGCACTATAAAAGTCAAGATTGAGTGGTAACCTAATATTTTTTTAATATCCCCTACTAGATTATTTCGTCTATCAAACTAGAAACACTTTTACATTCCTTGATAGCTAATTTTTTTAATTCCTGCACTGAATTAACCATAGCATATCCATTAAAGTCTTTAATCATTTCTATATCACTATAGCCATCACCAATTGTATAAACATTTTCTTTTAATATATTTAATCTATTTAGTAACAAATTTATAGCAACAGATTTGTTAGTTTGATTCGAGATTATTTCTAGTGAATTTTCATTAACATTATAAGAATTAATATAATTAGCGTACTTATCATTTATGACTTTATTAATAAGTGTTACTTCTTCTTCTAAATTATATTTAACATGTATTTTAGTTAAATCACTATGATCAAAGCCCACTCTACTTTCTAATTTGCTACAACAAAAAAATTTTATTGATTTATTTAATTGTAAATCTTCTTTTAAATCATTTATGATTCCATTATTTATTGGAAAATTGGCCAAAACATTACCATTTTTATCTAATATTGTTGCACCATGATTAATTATTACATAATCATATTCAAAATTATACATTTCAACTTTATTATGAAAGTCAAGATAACTTCTACCTGTGGCAATAACAAATATATTTCCTTCTTTTCTGAATTTAGAAACTGCTTTCTTATTAATTTCAATATCTGAATTATTCAAATAAAAGGTTTGATCATAATCACTAACTAATATTTTTTTATTTATATTCACTTCTAAACACCTTTCTTGTTGATTAATTTAAAATATATTATATCTTTATCCAAACCTCCGTGATAAGATATTATATAAAAACAGATGTTTGGCATTTTTATAAATAATTATTTTTTACATTTGAAATAAACATAATAAGAATGATCGTTTTGTTCAATGTATTTAGGGTTTAATTTAATGATTTCAGCTGTTGCATAAGACTCTGTCATATGTTCTAATTGAAAACCCGCATCAATTAGTCCATTAACTAAATGGGACATATTTCTGTGATATGTTTCTACCCCATCTACGAACCAATGACTACTCTTTTATATCAATATTCGAAAAAGTTCGAATAGATTCATCAATGGTGCGAGTGGTGTAGATATTTACAACTATTACTTATATTGGTTTAATGGTAGGTAATTAATG
>CANQFH010000048.1 GCA_947598425.1 uncultured Bacilli bacterium
GGTACTTCTCTAGTATTTATATACTCTGGGCCTGAATTATTACCAATATAGAATTCACTTATAGTTGGAGCATCTTTCTCTCTATCAAAATATAAATAACAATATACAGTTTTACTCGTATCTACTGTGGCTACATGAGTTGTATCATCAAATTGTAAAACATCATTTATTTCATTACCATTAATATCCATACAACCTGACATTTCTTCATTATATGTATACCTTGTTGGCCAAGTATCAGTATCACTTTCTTTATAAGTTCCATCTCCTTGATCTAGCATTATGGCAAACAATTCTTTATCTACTTTTTTATTTAATGCTACTTCATCTAATTTATTATTGGCATAACTTTTAGGTACATTAAATATTACTACACTTATTATTATTAATAATAACAATACATATCTCTTTCTCATATTATATAGACTCCCTTTATCATCTATTATCTTTATTATATAATACCCCCCCCGGAGTCAAGAATTTTGCAATAAAAAAAAAGAAGATTGCTCTTCTAATATAATAATTAACTATTTATTTTTTAATTATTTTTATTTAATTCTTCTAAATTTTCTACCGATTTATTTTCTTCATTTAAGATAGAAGGATCATTTAATTCTACACTTTTAGTTTCTGGGTTAATATTCTTTGATTTAGCAACCATATCTTGTAAATTTTTACCTTCCATATTTTCAGGAATTATTAAATTTTCTAAAGATTCTTCTATTTTATCTTCATTCTTTTTCATTAAATCACTTTTACTTCTTTTACTATCATAAATATATCCAATTAAAGCAAATAAAAGAATTATTGTGATTGTTAAAAACCATGCATAATTATTACCAACAAATTCAACTATTTTATCCATATAGCCTCCTACTAAATTATATTTATAATTATTTATTTTATGATATTTCTATTGTTTCATTAATTGGTACTATTTGAATAAAGGTATTACCATCATTCATAATAACTTCACTACCATCTTGATATGTATATTTTGTTTGACATTCTAAACAATCTTTTTGCCATTTAATTTCACTAACATATCCATTAGATATAAAATATGCATCTCCAGAACCAATATTATGTAACTCTTGTCTAGATGAATTATCACCGCTTATAGTATTATTCTTTATTTTATATGCTATTATATTTTTAACAGTAATTTGATTATTTGAGGCATGATCTATATGCTCAATACCAGTGGCATATCTTTTATATACTTTATTTTCACTATCATATTTATAATCAATATAATTATCTTTAGCATAAGTTATTTTTATTTCTGTTGCTTCTTTAGTATTATCTTTACTTTTCATATCAATTTCATTACCACTATACTTTAATAAATTATTCTTATCAGTAGTACTTCGATAATTTAATTTATTTATAGCTTTATTTATTAATTCTGTACTTGTAAAACGACGATGACTTTTATTAATACTACTGATATTAGCAGTCCAAAAATAACTATTATTACCTATTTTATCTAATTCATTATCTGATCCATAAGTCATACCATTAACATTATTTATTTTATATGTCTTAATAGCGGTCTCCGCTTGAGGACTAAAGCCCCAGTGAACAAAAACAGCATCATTTTCAAGAACATAATCTATATGGTATACTCTAGCACTTCTAATTGGACTAATTTTATCTACTTCTTTATCTTTATATAATGCTAAAAATCTAGTTCTACCATCAATATAATTAATCATTTCATATACTATATAAGCATCTTGAAGACCACTTTGAACTTTCCTAGCTTCCTCAGAATTATCTATCATAACTGCTATGGGTCTACTATTACTAGATTCATCTATAATTGTTACTTTCTTATTTGGTTTAGGAGTATTACTATCTACTTCTTTTTCTTTATCTTTATCATGTAATAAATAAAATCCTCCCAACGCTAATAAACCTACTAATAAAATAGCTATTATTATCATTAATACTTTTCTTTTCATCCTACCTCCTAGATTCTAAAATCTTTAAATCTCTTTCTTTTATTGCCTCTCTTTTATCATAATTCTTTTTACCACGACAGATACCAATACTTACTTTAGCAATATTCTTTTTCATATATACTCTAATAGGTATTAAAGTATATCCTTCTTTTTTCATTTTTTCTTCTATTTTAGCAATTTCTTTCTTATGTAATAATAACTTTCTTTCTCTTCTTTCATCATGATTAAAAATATTTCCTTCTTCATACTTTGCAATATACATATTGATTACATAAGCTTCTTTATTTTTAATTCTAACATAAGTATCTTTAAGATCCACACTACCTTTTCTAACCGATTTAATCTCCGTACCAGTTAAGACAATTCCCGCTTCTAATTCACTTTCGATAAAATAATCATAACGAGCTTTTTTATTTATTATTTCCATCATATACCTCAAAATCTACCATACTTGTTTCTTTACTAGCATTAACTACTTTAACTTCTAATTCATCTCCAATACGATACATTTTCTTTTTATCACTACCTACTAATGCTAATAAATCTGGAACATAATTATAATTACCATTTAATGAATTTATATGGACTAAACCTTCAACCAAATTAGGTAGTTCTACAAAGAAGCCAAAGTTGGTAACGGTTGTTATTATACCTTTATAAACATTACCTATTTTATCTTCCATATATTCAGCCATTTTCATATCAACTACTTCTCTTTCGGCATCGACAGCATCTTGTTCTTTGATACTAGAATGTTCACTAACTTCAACTAAATACTTTTGATAATAATTAATTGTATCTTGATCAAGTTCTTTATTAAATAAATAAGTTCTCAACAACTCATGAACCGTAGTGTCTGGAAACCTTCTGATTGGAGAAGTAAAATGAGTATAATTTTTAATAGATAAACCAAAGTGACCAATATTAGTGGGACTATAAACAGCTTTTTGCATACTTCTTAAAAGCATTGAAGATAATATACCTGATTCTTTATATTCTTTTAATTCTTTTAATATTTTTTGCATATCTTTACTTGATGACTCGACTCCTTTGGTATTAACATCAATATGTAATATTTTTAAAAGGTTTAAAAAGTCGGTTATTTTTTCTGGTTTTGGAGCACCATGTACTCTATAAATAAAAGGTAAATCCATATTATATATATGAGTTGCTACGGTTTCATTCGCTGCAATCATAAAGACTTCAATTAAATTTTCTCCTTCATGTTGCTCTCTTTTAACTATATCAATACATTTACCATTTTCATCTTGAATAATTTTAGCTTCAGGTATATCAAATTCAATATAGCCATTTCTAATCATTTTATGCCGTAAAATTAACGCTAACTCATGCATTATTTTTAAGGTGTTAGCAAATGGTTCATAACCTTCAGGTATTATATCTTCTTCTAATATTTTGTTAACACACTTATAAGTCATTTGTTTCCTACTTTGAATAATTGATGGGAATATATCATATTCTTTCAAATTACCATTAAAATCATATTTCATTGTTACACTAATAGCTAGTCTTTCAACATTAGGATTTAAAGAACAAATACCATTAGATAATTCATGAGGTAACATTGGAATTACTCTATCAGCAAGATAACTAGAAGTTCCTCTTTCAAAAGCGGCTTGATGTAAATTACTATTAGGTCTTACATAATAAGAAACATCTGCAATATGTACTCCTAATTCATAATAATCATTACCTTTTTTAATACTAATGGCATCATCAATATCTTTAGTATCATCACCATCTATAGTAAATATTTCTTCTTTAGTTAAATCAACTCTTCCAACTCGATCTTTATCTAAAACAGCTTCCGGAATATTTTTGACTTCTTCTAAGACTGCTTCACTAAATTCCACTTCAATATTATGTTTATATGCTATTGTTAAAATATCAATACCCGGGTCATTTTTATGTCCAATAATCTTTTTAATAACACCATTAAATACTTTATCATCTATTTGTTCAGTTAATTCCACTAATACTTTATGGCCATCTACTAAATTATTAAAATGATTTTCTAGTTTAACTTCGATATCTAATTTTTTATCATCTAATATAAGGGTTGGAATACTTCCTACATATAATATTTCTCCAACTACATTTTTAATTCCTCTATTTAATATTTTAATTACTTTACCTTCTAAACGACCATTTCTTAAATATAAATCAACTAAAGCCGTATCACCATTAATCGCCCCATTTAAATTATCTTTACTAATAAATATATCTTCCATCCCATTATTTTGAATTAAAAAAGCATAACCATTCTTAGCAACATCAATCGTACCTGTATGTAATGATTTACAATATTTCATTAATATATATTTATGTTTCCTAGTTTCATGCACTATACCTTCTTGTACTAAAGAATCCAAAGTATTTTGTATTTCTTCTAGATTTATTTCATTTAAACTCTTACTTATTTCTTTAATATCTTTAGCTTTATCATTTTTATCTAAATAATTTACTATACTATCTTTCATATTCTCTTTCTCCATTATAATGACAAGTTTTTAAACCTGATTCATCCCATGATACACTTACTGTGGCATCTAAATTGATTTCTTCATTAGTACACTTATCGATCTCACTTTTAATAAAGCCTTCACTCACTAAAACACTAAGAGGAATGGGATTACAATTTTGTCTATTACATACAATACTTTTATTACTAAGTCCAGCATAAACACAAGCTGCATCTTCCACTTCTTGAATGAATTGATTACAACTTTCTTGATTAGTAGTATTTAAAGTATTAGTTAAACTAATAGTAACAATAACACCAATAACACCTAAGACTGCTAAAACCGCTAGTATTTCAATTAATGTAAATCCTTTATTATTCATTTCTATCACAATTTAATTATAACATGAAATAGTTTACTTATTAAAGTAAAATTAGTATTTTAAAGCTAATTAAATAACTTTGTTGAAAATTAAATAGTTTTCAACATTTTTTATATATGTAAAAAACTAATAGAATTATTTACTTCTATTAGTTAATTAAATTAATTATTTATTATGAAAGGATCACTTACAGATCCGGCACCAGTTAGTCTAATATCTGAAGTTAGATAAAAAGCAGGAAGTACATCACCCGGAATTAATAGGTCTGTACCTGCTAAAGTTCCTTCGGCACCGGTCAGAAGGTTAAGACTAAAATATGAATATGGACGATATACAGCATCACTCAAAGATCCACTTGACATAGTCCAAGAATTCGAGCTGGTTTTATTTAGAGAGTTCAACCAACCATTTGCACAAGTATCATCATACTGAGATCCATAGCAAAAAGCTCCTGTTCCCGCATCATTATCAATTGCTGCATAAAAATAATCATGAATATTTAGTAGTGAAACCTTTGATTCTGTTCCAGTTGTCCATAACATTTCTAATTGTTTATTGGAATTATCATTACTTTTATATTTCGCACTTATTTGACCTGTTTCAGCTTTATATATATCATCAATTGTATTATAAGAATAATAACTTATATCAATATAACCTTCATATAATTTTTTAGAAATAATTTTATTTGTCCATAAACTATCATTCATATATGAATATGAACTACTACCAATAAAAATATTGGTTCCTCCACTTTCTCCAGAAACATTATTTAAACTCTTACCATTTAATCTACTCCATAAATCACTTTTTGACCATAAAGTAGAACCTGAGCCCCATTTAAAGTAATTAATACTTCCTTCTTTTATTGAAGTTTGTTTAATTACTTTAATACTTCCTTCTGGGGTTATACCAATAATACGATACATATACAAATCAGGATTAGAGGTACAAGTGGTTTTATCACTAGTTCCAAAACATATGTAATTTTTATCTATTTCATCTTTGGAGCCTTGATATCGATACATGCCTCCAACTTCACATGAGTTTAAATCTTCTTTACCTGCTAATACGGTACCTGGTGCCGCAACTTTTGGACGTTTTTTGTATACACTACCGGAATTTGCCAAATGACTGGCAACATCACGTATTGTTACAGCAATATTTAATGGTTGACACATATGAGAGTTAGGTATTTTGTATGTATTACTATCAGTACATACGTTAGATGCAAGTAGAGTATAATTTGACATATCGACAACAGTATAACAATATTGTGTAACTCCGGTATCATCTGTAGCATCTACCTTAACAGTGACATCATCTTCATCATCTGCTACAATTGAAACACTATTTATAACTGGTCTATCAATATCTACTATAAACGTGTATTCATTTTCAGTAATATTTCCAGCCGTATCTTTCAATTTAACATAAATATGATTTTCTCCGACTACAAAATTCATTTGTTTATATACACAATTACTATACATTTCCACAGCATCTGTAGGATCACATGGTTTATCAGAGATACAATAATAATCTACTTCCGGATAATCCCAAAGTAATACTATATAACCAGTTTTATAGCCAAACACAACATTGTTCTTGCTCAAATCCCTACCATTTAAATTAGCTGAAGTCGACAATACAGCTCTTGATATAACTTCTGGAGTTGTATCTAAAATTATTTTATCATTGCCTATTTCATCTATATCACTTAAATCGGTTATTTTATTTATATTTCCAAAAATATCTTTCAAATATGCATGATATGTATGGCTACCTTCAGTTAATTCACCATTTATTATTTTATCATTTATTACTTTTATATTAGAATCTTCTACTTTATGCCATTCTTCTTCACTACATGTATCATTTTCAGTAACACAATATTCTTCAATATCTTCATCTATAAATTCTATTGTATATGGTATACCTTCTATCTTCATTGTATTCCATTGTTCACTATTTATATATTCTTGATCTTCACTATTTCCAACATAAAACTTAGTTATAGTTGGAGCTTCTTTATCTCTATCAAAATATAAATAACAATAGACTGTTTTACTTGTTTTTACTGTTGCTTGATGAGTACTATTATCAAATGTTAATATTCCTTCTTCTTCTACTTTCTTTCCATTAATATCCATACAACCTGATTTACTAGAATTATATGTGTAATGTTCAGGCCATTTATCATCTTTACTTTCTTGATATTTTCCATCTTCTTGTTCTAACATAATGGCAAACAGCCTCTTATCTACTTTGTCATTTAACTTGACATTATCTAGTTTAGTCTCTCCTTTTGTATTGACGCCAAATATTAAAGTTATACTTAATACAATTACTAATACTAACAATATATATTTCTTATTCATCTCTTAGACTCCCTTATCATCTATATTATCTTTATTATATAATACCCCCCCCCGGAGTCAAGAATTTTTATTGTATATTTTCCTAATTAATGTTAAAAATTTTAGAAAAGGTATCTTTTCAATTACTAATTTATTTTGTTGAATATAAAAATTGTTGATAACTATTTGGTTTTCAACATTAATTTAAACATTTAAAAAGACTGTATAAACAGTCAATTTTTAATTTATTAAGAATATTATATATGAAATAACGAAGAATAAAATACCAAGTACTAATGTTAATCTACTTATAAATAGTTCTATTCCTCTTTCTTTCATATTTTGGAATAATTCTTGATTACCACCAGTTATTATTCCGGCACCATCAGTAGCTTTATTACCTTGTAATAAAACTATAGCAATTAATAATACTGATACTATAAGTAATATTGTTTCTAACATAAATTATTCCTCCTTTCCTTTAATGGCTTCTTCTAATTCACTACGATTCATTTTAGAATAACCTTTAATATTTAATTCTTTTGCTTTTTCTTTTAATTCATCTAAAGATTCTTTTTCATTATCAATATTTTCAATATTTATATCTTTATTTTTTACAATATATTCAATTTGTTCTTTAGTGATAGTTTCATATTTCATTAAAGCATCACTTAATAAATTTACTAAATCTTTATTCTTAGAAATAATCTCTTTTGCTTTTTCATAGCATTCTTCAATTATTTTTCTTGTTTCTCTATCTATTTCTAATGCTACTTGATCTGAGAAGTTTTTACTCTTACCATAATCACGACCTAAGAAAACACTTTCACTTGGTTGTTCATATTGCATTGGACCTAAATCACTCATACCATATTCTGCAACCATACT
>CANQFH010000049.1 GCA_947598425.1 uncultured Bacilli bacterium
ACTTCTTTATTATCTAACAAAGAATTAGCATGAGGCATAATTCCTTCTTCCATTCCAACCATAAAGACTACTTTAAACTCTAATCCTTTAGCAGAATGAAAAGTCATTAAGGTAATTGCATCATCAACATTTTGATGTTCGGTAATATCTGCAATTAAACTAATTTCATCAAGAAAATCTTCTAAGCTAACACTTCCAGTAACATTTTGATAATTTTCAGTAATACTTCTAAATTCCATTAAGTTTTCTAAACGAAGCTCACCTTCTAAATTATTCTCTTTAGTCATTTCTTCTTTCATACCACTTTTATCTAATACTAAATCAATTAATTCTGTTAAACTTAAATTTTCACTTTCATGTGTTAACTCTAAAATAATATTTTTAAACTCTAATTCTTTACCTTTATCAATTACATTAAACATTGAAGTATTATTAACACTAGCTATATTTTCTAAATTTTCAATAGTCTTAGTACCAATACCTCTTTTTGGTTCATTAATGACTCTTTTTAAAGCAATATCATCATCATGATTAACTATTAATTTTAAATAACTAATTAAATCTTTAATTTCTTTTCTTTTATAGAAATAATAACTACCTACTACTTTATATGGGAGATTATTTTTAAGCATTGATTCTTCATATATTCTGGATTGAGCATTAGTACGATAAAATATTGCAATATCTTTCTTATTATAACCCATACTTAATAAATCTTTAATTTCACTAACTACATTTAAAGCCTCTGTTTGACCATTTTCACTTCTAATATATTTTACTTTAACCCCTTCACCTAAAGTACTATATAAATTAACTTCTTTTCTTTCAATATTATTTTTAATAACTGAATTAGCAACATTTAAGATAGTTGTAGTACTACGATAATTTTGATTTAAAACAATAACTTCAGCATCAGGATAATCTTTTTCAAAATTTAAAATATTCTTATAATTTGCTTGTCGAAAACCATATATAGCTTGATTTTGATCTCCTACTACAAAAATATTACGATATTTATTACTAAGTAATTTAATCATTTTATATTGGACTTCATTAGTATCTTGATATTCATCTACTAAGATATATTTATATTTATCTTGATATTTCTCTAAAACATCACTATGTTTAATAAATAACTCTACTGGTAACTTTAATAAATCATCAAAATCAATAACATTATTTTTTTGTAATGTTTTTTGATAACTAAAATAGATACGCATAGCAATCTTTTCAATATCAGTAGTAAAAGTTCTTGATACTTCAGCATCACTTAACATTTCATTTTTAATAAAACTAATTCGATTCCGAATATAAGAAGGGGCGATTTCTTTAGGATCAAAACCAGCATCTTTAATTAGTTTTTTAACAATACTTAAAACATCTTCACTATCTAAGATTGTAAAGTTTTTAGTAAGTCCTAATAATTCATAATTTTCTTTAATTATACGTAAACCAAAGGAATGGAAAGTTCCTACAAAAGCATAATTATTACTAGTAAGAGCATTTATTCTTTCTTGCATTTCTTTAGCGGCTTTGTTAGTAAAAGTAATTGCTAAAATATTACTACTATAAATACCTTGATCTATTAGATAAAGGATTCTTGTAGTTAATACTTTGGTTTTACCAGAACCTGCTCCAGCTACTACTAAACAAGGGCCATCGATATGCATCACTGCTTCTTTTTGTTCTTTATTTAAATTATCTAAATAACTCATATTATCTACCCCACTGTAACAATTATATCATTGATAATGAAAAAAAAGCTATATAAAAATAAAAGTCTAGTAAAAATTACTAGATACTTTATTTTTTATTCATGTCTAATATCTGATTATTTACTTTTACCAATTATCTTTTTATTTAAGTAATCATCTAAAGCCTCTAAAACATTATTTAAAAAATCTTTACTATTAATATCTATTCCAATGCTTAATAATATTTCTGAAACACTTTTATCGGTATTACCTATACTATTATTTAAATTAACAATATCGTTAAAATCACAATATTTATGAGCATAAATTGCTAATATTGTCCCCAAGATGTAACGATAATTATAAGAAATAAATTCCCTACATAATACATACCCTAAAAGATTAGGATTAATATCTAATAGATCTTGATTATTGTCAATAATAATATTTAAATTTTTATAAAATAATTGACATTCTGCTAGAAAAGATTCTTTAGTGGAGGTATGATAAAATTCTTGTAATAATTGATAAGTTTCACTATTGATATTGCCAAATTTAATATATGCTAATAATATTAATTCATATCTATAAAAGATTATAGAAGATTTTTTGGCTTCTTTAATTCTATATAAATAATCTATTTCTTCTTTATTAATACCTTGATCTATTAAATAATCTAAAGAATATAATTCAAAATAGATAGCTAAAAATTCTGCTAAATAATATTCATTATTAGTGTCATTATCACCATGAATATAATGAATAAATTCATGGACTAAAGTACAAATATCATTATAATTAAATTCTCTATTAATATTAATAAGTTTTCTAATAAATGAATGACCATGATAAATAACACATTCTGAATCTGGATAATCATTATGATAACTAAAATCTAATTCACCCTTTTTAATTAAATTATCATATTGTTCTAAATAATTGATATCTATATTACTAATAACTTCTCTAGCTAAATTAAATACATCCATAAATGTTATTTTATTACTTTTAGTTTGATTATTTAATTTATAATCAAATAATTTATCTGCAAAAAAATCGTTTAATATGTATAATTTATCTATATATTCTAATAAGAATTGATCATTTTCTTCTAAATAAAGACATATTTCATTTAAATAATTATTTAATATTTGATATTCTTTTGTATTCATTCTATTTTCCCTTATATATGGTGTTCCTGAAGGGATTCGAACCCTTGGCCTTATGCGTCGGAGGCATACGCTCTATCCACCTGAGCTACAGGAACACCTATATTATACCATTAATCACTGATTACTTCATCCATTTTTATATCATAATTAGTACTATTTATATGATTAATAAGACATTCTTGATAACATAAACCAATTTTATATAAATGATATTTATGATAAAAACGATCATAATAACCTTTACCATAACCAATACGTTCTTTATTATATGAAAAACAAATACCAGGAGTAATTGCAATCGTCTTAGAATTAATAATAGCTTTTTTAGTAGTTATTGGTTCTAAAATATGATATTTACCTATTTTTAAATCATCTAAACTATTTATATAATAAAAATTAATAAGATTATCTTCAACTTTAGGAACCGCAACTAACTTTGTTTTTAAAAAGTATTTAATTAATTTTAAAGTATCAACTTCATTATTAAAAGAAACATATATTAATATGGTTTGCGATTCAATAACTTTAGGATTATTAATTACTTTATTATAAATAATTAAATCTTTAGCTTCTCTATTAATAATATTCTTTCTAATATTTAAATATTTTTTTCTAATTTCTTCTTTCATAAATTTATTATATAAAAATTATTAAGTTTTGCAAAGAAAAAAGATTCAAAATGAATCTTTAAAATAATCTAATAATATCATGAATTGTTACAAATATTAATAACAATAAGATTAAGATAAAACCAATAGTATGACACCAATTTTCAAATTTTTGATTAACTGGACTGCCTTTAACTTTTTCAATTAATAAGAATAGAATTCTACCACCATCAAATGCTGGGAATGGTAAGATATTAATAATACCAACATTAATTGAAAGATAAGCAATTAGATAAACTACAGTATATAAACCAGATTCAATACTTTCATCAACAACACTGAAGATACCTACTGGTCCCGATAATGCATCAAAAGATATTTTACCAGTTACAAGTCCCGCAATAGTTAAATACATTGAAGAGACAGTAGCATAAAATTTTTCAAAAGCATATTTTATCTTATTAAAGAAACCAGTTGTTTTTTCTTGATTAATATAGACACCAAAAACTTTAGTTTCAACACCATCAACATCTTTTTTAACTTCCGGTGTTATTTCATATTCCTCTATTTTACCATCTTCATGTTCAATCGTAAATTTATAAGCATCTTTGTTATTTTTATAATGAAGTAAAATTACTCCTTCATCCCAACTACTAATCTTTTTATTATTAATAGCTAAAATAGTATCTCCTTTAACAATACCAGCTTTTTGCATTGGTGAATCATTTTCAACTGAATCAATTACCGGTTTTAAAGAAGTACTTCCCCATATAAAGGCCATTACTAAAAGTAATACTAAAGCTAAAATAAAATTATTAACGACACCAGCAGCCATCACAATAACTCTTTGCCAAATCGGTTTATTACATAAAAATTTATTTTTAGCAAGTTTTTTACCATCTACTTTAGTTTCTTCATCATCTTCATAAACTTCACCAGCCATAGATACAAAGCCACCAATTGGTACTGCTCTTATATTATAATTAATCCCATCTTTACCTTTATGATTAAAAATAACTGGTCCCATGCCAATGGAAAATTCATAAATAAATACACCGAACTTTTTAGCCCATAAGAAATGTCCTACTTCATGAACTAAAACAATCAGACCTAATATAAATATAAATACAATTAATGTTAAAAACCACATAAGTTATTCTCCTATAAAATTGTCCTTAAAATGACATAAGCAATAACTACAAAAGCAATACTGTCAATACGATCTAATATACCACCATGTCCTGGCATAATATTAGAAAAATCTTTAATGTCATTTTCTCTTTTAATTTTACTAAATACTAAATCTCCTAATTCCCCAGCTATTACTAATAATATTGTTAAAATAACTGCATTAACACTTAATGGAGCAATTAAATTATGATAGACAATTAATGATACAATAATACTACCAAGTGATCCTGCAATAGCACCTTCCCAACTTTTAGCAGGGCTAATTTTAGGGCACATTTTATGTTTACCAATAAGAGTCCCAATGGCATAAGCAAGAGTATCAGATACTATAGCAAGTACTAATAAATAAATTAAAACATGAATATTTACTGCTCTAATACTTAATAATAAATTAAATACTAAACCAATTAATAAAACTCCTCCAATTAAATAAAAGGCATCACTAGTTTTATATTTATCTTTTTTATAAAATATTGCTGGTATTAATAAAATAAATGGTAATAATATTTTAGCATAGCTAATCATTTCAACTGATTCTTTACCATAATCTCCTACTACTAAATAAACAACTAATAATAATCCTAAAATCTTAACTATATTAGGAATATCTTTATGACTCTTTTTTAAATCTAATAATTCTTTATAAGCAAGAACACTTATAATACCCATAACGATTACAAAGGGATATCCTCCAAACCAAATTAAAGGAATAAATACTGCTAATGCAATAATTGCACTAATAATTCTAACTTTCATAATACTATTAACCTCCATATATTATATTCTATTAAAAGTATACTATTAATTCTAATTTTAGTAAAGAAAAAAAAGATAGAAAAATTTAATTATTTAAATTAAATTTCTCGATCTCTTCTAATTCTGTTTCTAAGATATCTTTATACTTTCTTTTATATCTTTCGACTTGTCTTGTTAATGCTTCTGCTTCATTTTCAGCTTTTTCAGCTTTTATTAAAGCATTATTAATAATTCTTGAAGCATTCTTCTTAGCATTTTCAACTACTAATTTTGCTTCATCATAAGCAACTTTTTTAATATTCTGAGTTGATTCTTCAGCAATTAATATTGCTCTATTTAAAGTGCTTTCTAAATTCTTATACCTGGCTAATTCTTTTTGTAAATTCTCTATCTCTTGATCTCTTCTTTTTAAATTATTTAACATACTTTCATACTCAGTTGTAACATTTTGAACAAAAGAATTTACTTCATTTTTATTATAACCTGGAAAACTATTATTAAATTTTCGCACAACAATCACAACCGTTTCTTAATTTACCACTCTAATTCGTCTTCTCGATCACTTTTAGGTTTATCATTATCATCAGTTATTTTGCCTTGAACATTGACATTCTTTGGGGTACAAAGATAAATCCCAACGCCAATCTTTTGCATATTACCACCAATGGCATAAACACAACCACTTAGAAAATCAATAATTCTTTTAGCTTGAGCTGATGTAACCCTTTTTAAATTAACAACAACACTATTACGAGTCTTTAAATGATCTGCAATGGCTTGAGCTTCTGAAAAAGAACGAGGCTCTAACAAAATCATTTTATTACCAACTTTATCGGCATCTTTTAAAGCATCAGATTCAGAAACTGCATAAAATTCATCTTCAGTATCTAAATTTTCACTATCTTCATCATCCTTAACAAATAAATCTTTTAATTTACTAAGTGCCATTTTTATTCCTCCTAGATTACTATTTAATTCTATCAAATAAATATTATTTTTACAAGACTATTTTATCTTGAATATAATCTTTTAATTCATTTAAATCTAATGTTATTTGTTCCATAGTATCTCTAAATCTAATAGTAATTTTATTGTCATTGATAGTATTATCATCCACAGTAACTACAAAAGGAACTCCATAAACATCACATCTACGATATCTCTTACCAATACTACCAGCATCATCATATAAAACATCAAAATATTTTGTTAATTCCTTGTAAATCTCTAAAGCTTTATCATTATGGAATTTTTTAATTAAAGGTAATACTGCTACTTTATAAGGAGCTATACTAGGTAAGAAATGCATTACTTCTCTAGTTGTTCCATCTTCTAATTCTTCTACTTCATACGAATTAAATAATATAGCTAATACTAAGCGATCTACTCCTACGGTAGACTCTATAATATAAGGAATATATCTTTCATTAGTAACAGGATCAATATATTCCATTTTTTCACCAGAATATTTTTGATGATTAGTTAAATCAAAATCACCCCGATTATGAGTACCATTAACTTCTCCCCAACCAAAAGGGAATAAATATTCAATATCACAAGCGGCTTTAGCATAATGAGCTAATTTTTCATGATCATGATATCTTAATTTATCTTCTGGAATACCTAATGATATAAAATATTTTTTAGCATATTCTTTAAAATAATTATATAATTCATCACTATCTTGAGGATTACAAAATGTTTGATATTCCATTTGTTCAAATTCAATAGTTCTAAAAGTAAAATTACCTGGAGTTATTTCATTACGAAATGCTTTACCAATTTGACCAATACTAAATGGTAGATTACTTCTTGTAGTTCTTTTAACATTTAAGTAATTAACATATTCTCCTTGAGCATTTTCAGGTCTTAAATAAACAATACTTTTATCATCTTTAATAACACCTCGATTAGTTTCAAACATTAAGTTAAACTCTCTAATATCCGTAAAATCACATTTACCACATTTAGGACACGGAATATTATGTTCTTTAATACATTTGACCATCTCTTCTTTGCTCATTCCATCTGCATGAAGATTACTATCAAAATCATTAATTAAATTATCAGCACGATGTCTAGTTTTACAATTTTTACAATCAAGAAGTGGATCAGAGAATGAAGAAACATGACCAGATGCTACCCATACTTTAGGGTTCATTAAAATATCAGCATCTATTTCATAAGCATTCATTCTTTGTCTTATAAAAAATGATCTCCAACTATCTTTAATATTATTTTTAAGTTTACTTCCTAAAGGACCATAATCCCATGTATTTGCAAGTCCTCCATAAATATCACTACCTTGATAAATATAACCATATGTTTTACAAACATTGACCATATCATCCATTGTTATTTTTTCCATACCTATCCTCCTAAAATAAAAAACTTCTAAAAATAATTGTAAGGACGAGTATTCCCGCGGTTCCACCTTACTTATTTCTAGAAGAAATCTCTTAATCTTATATAGCTGTTAGTTTTCCACACCGTCATCGCTTTTATCAAAATATATTATATATTATCTATTTTATTTTATCAACTAATTTAGCTAATTTTTTACGGGAATTTATCAGTTTTGAAATATAAAAATTGTGCAAACCATTATAAAATGGTTATTTTTTTGTCAAATTTTTGA
>CANQFH010000050.1 GCA_947598425.1 uncultured Bacilli bacterium
CGAGGGGCAATGCCATATGAACTTGCTCCAACTTTTGTCTTTTTAGCAAGTGATGATTCTAGTTATTTAACCGGCCAAGTTATTCATAATAATGGAGGACAAGTAATGGGCTAAATCTTCTTTAAATTATAACTAAGATGTGATAAAATGATATCAGGTGGTGCCTGTATGCAAGATAAAAATATACTAGAAAAAGCTCAAGCCTTAGGTTTAGATACAGGCAGTAGTGATCAAACTTATTATGAAAGATTAAATGTTATAAAATTACAATTAGGATTAAATGATATTAATGAAGAAGATATCAATAATAAATTAGATAGTTTATTAAAACCACAAGATAATAAAGAAAATAATGGGGTAAATGAAAATGATAATGTTTATTATGCTAATAGAGAAGATGTAAATAATAATAATAATGATAATGTAAATGTAACAAATAATAATGAAACAGTAAATAAAAATAGAGGATATCGTAATAATAAAGTTAATGTAGGTACAATAGCTAATAATAGAATGCAAAATAAATTAAAAGGGGCAATGTCAAGATTATCAGGATTAAAAAAAGATAATAAAGATAATAAAGATGAGCCTAAAGAAGAAAAGAAAGAAGAACAAAAAGAAAATAATAATCTTAAAAATGTTGGCAAAGTTGCTAAAGCTGCGACTGCTAATGTTGATAAAATAACTGGTAAAGTTGCTATTACGGGAAGTAAAGCTATTATTCATTTTTTAATGGCTAATCCTATGGTTTTAGTTGCTTTAATTGCTGTCTTATTTTTAGTATTAATGATTATTATTTTATTTGCAGGTAGTGAAACTTCTTCTAATAGACGTGGTTTATATGGTTTTAGTTATTATGGTGGGGCTTGTGATGAAGTTAAAATAGATGGCAATATTATATCTATAGATGAATATGTTCAAGGAGTTATTGCAGGTGAAGTTCCAGCATTTGATATGGAAACTTTAAAAGCTTTTGCTATTGCTGCTAGAACTTTTGTAATTAGACAAGGTGCTAAAATTGGTAGTGGAAATAGTTGCTATTACGATGCTACTAATGTGCAACAAGCTTATGTTCCAGGTAATATTATTCAAAAACATATTGATGCTGTTGAAGAGACTAGAGGATTAATTATTACCCTAAATGGTGAACCAATAACTTATTATGATGCTTCTTGTGTTTATACAGCAGAGCAAGCTAGGGAAGTTGATCCTGATGGCAATTTTGATGATGATTATTATTATATTCGTTATGCTGATTGGACTTTACATAGACCTTTATTCCAAAAAATAGATTATGAAAAAATGAGTGCTGTACCTGGTCAAAGTTTTACTATTTGGGCTAATCGTTCGACTGCTCGAGCTTGTACTGGTAATCATGGTGGTGGAATGAGTCAAAATGGTTCTGCTTATTTAGAGTTATATGAAAATTATGATTATAAAGATATTATAGATTTTTATTATGATGGTGAAGCTGAAATAAAATCTATTTATGCTATTCAAAGTAATGTCACTGGTAATTGGACTCAAATAATTAATGCTAGTGCTTATTCTAGTATACCAGCGACGATTATGAAAAGACCGATAAGAGAGGTTTTAAGTAGAACTGAATATGAAAATTTAAATAATTCAATCCTTGAAAATGTTTTAGATGTTGGTGTAGGTACTAGAGATGCTATTGTTGTTGCAGCGACTTTACCTATAACATATTTTGCTGAAAATAAAAATTATATAATGCCTTATACTTTAGGTGGTGGTCATGATGGTAATACTTATGGTATTGATCCATCTTGGGGTTCTCCATTAAGTGATGGTTATAGTAAAGGAATAGATTGTTCTGCTTGGGTAGCTTTAGTTTATCGAAATGCGGGATTAATAATGACAACTAGACAATCTAAAGATTATAAAGATTTAGGCCATGTTACGGAATCCGGTAAAGGATATGTTGGTAAGCCTGGAGATTTAATGTGGCATAGTGGACATATTATGGTTATAGTTGGAGTAGATGAAGCTAATCGCTTATATTATGTATCACATGCTCAAGGTAAAGATTATGGTATTGTTATTACTCCAGTTTCTTTTGATAATGCTGGTAAATCTAAAAGTGATCATATTATAGATATGGAGAATTATATAAGTACTCATAAGAATGAAAATTATGAAACAGATTTTAAAAATGGAGTGAAAGCAATTTAATGAAAAAGATTATATTATTAGTAGTGGCAATATTATTATTAACGGGGTGTAATGTTAAATATGAAATAAATATTACTAAAGATAATATTTATGAAAAAGTTAGTTTAATAAGTGAAAATGAAGTTGATAATGAAAGTATAACTAGTTATGATATTCCGATATTATCTTTTGTAGATGATATTGGTAGTTCTGATGAAAATGTTGAAATAGATGGTTTAGAATATTATAATTTAAATAAAGAGTATAATGGTTTTAATAATTTATATTTAAATTATACTTTTAATTGGGATAATTATCTTAAATCTAATATTGTTAATAATTCTGTATCTAGTTTTAGAATAGATAAAGATGATAATCAAATAAGTATCTATACAGGATCATTTATAAAAGCTTTTGAAAAAAGTAATGGTATTAATAATTTAGAAGTAGTAGTTAATGTCTCTAATGATTATGATATTATTACATCGAATGCTAATAGTGTCGTGGGTAATACTTTAACTTGGAATATCACTAAAGATAATTATAAAAATAGTCCATTAAATTTAACTATTAAAGATAAAAATATAAATAATAATAATAATAAGCCTCAAATAAATAATAATAATCATAATAATAATGAAAATAATAACGAAATAGAAGTCGATAATACGAGAAGTATTATAATTGCAGTCTTATCAGTAATTTTATTTTTAATAGTATTAGGAATAATTATTGTTATAAGTAAAAAATAATTTTGATATTATAAGTATTTTATAGTATAATATGTGTGAATTTAAGGAGGGTAACTATGAAGTTTAAAATAAGTAAAAAAGATGCATTTTTATTTACATTATATTGTATTATTTTATTATATTTGTGTGCACTAGCTATATCTAATGTTTTCTCTTTAGCTAATAATGGAACTTTTTATGGCTTAATACCTATAAGTGCTTTTTCACCAAGTTATTTTCCCTTTACTTTAGGTTTATTTCTTGGTGCATTAATTGTGATATTTAAAAGTGTAGATTCTTATATTTTTGACAAAGAAAAAGGTAAAGGATTAGGTATTAAAGTTAGTGATGATAAACCTAGTGATGGTTATTCAAGATGGGCCAAAGAAAAAGAAATAAAAGAATCAAGTAATGTTGAAAGAATAATACCTACTGAAAAAGAATTAAGTGCTGCTGGTATTCCTTTAATTAATAATGGTAAAGAAATATGGGTAGATAATGGTAGTTATCATAATTTAGTTATTGGTTCTACTGGTAGTGGTAAAACTGAAAATTTAGTATTTCCAATGGTTAATATTTTAGCTAAAAAGGGAGAAAGTATGATTATTACTGATCCTAAAGGGGAAATATATCGTAAAACTGCTCAAAATTTAAAGAGTAGAGGTTATAAAATTATTGTTTTAAACTTTAGAGAACCTAATAAAGGTAATTCTTGGAATCCTTTAGCGTTACCATATCAATATTATAAAGAAGGAAATAATGATAAATCAACAGAGTTATTAGATGATGTTGCTTTAAATATTTTATATGATCCATCTAATAAAAGTGATTCTGACTTCTGGGAAAAAGGTTCTGCCGATTATTTCTCTGGTTTAGCCTTAGGATTATTCCAAGATGCTAAAGAAGAAGAAGTTAATTTAAATAGTATTAATTATATGAGTACTGTTGGTGAAGAAAGATATGCCACTAGTAACTTTATTAAAGAATATTTTAATTTAAAAGGTAAAAATTCTAATGCTTATATGTTTGCTAATACGGTTATAAATGCTCCAAGTGATACTAAGGGTGGTTTATTATCAACATTTAGTCAAAAGATTAGAATGTTTTCTACTAGAGAAAATTTATCAGAAATGCTTTCTTATAGTGATTTTGATATGCGAGATATTGGTCGGGAAAAAACAGCGGTATTTATGGTTATTCATGATGAAAAGAAAACATATCATACTTTAATGACAATATTTATTAAACAAGTATATGAAACTTTAATTGATGTTGCTCAAACTAACGGTGGTAAATTAAAATATCGTACGAACTTTATTTTAGATGAATTTGCAAATATGCCACCTTTAAAAGATGTTGATAGTATGGTATCAGCAGCACGTAGTAGAGATATCAGATTTACTTTTATTATTCAAAACTTTGCGCAATTAAATGATGTTTATGGTGAAAATGTTGCTCAAATAATTCGTGGTAATTGTGGTAATATAATATATTTAATTAGTACAGAATTAAAAGCTTTAGAAGAAATAAGTAAAATGTGTGGTGAAGTTAAGAGTAAAGATAAAGATAAAACAGCATCAACTCCATTAGTAACTATAAGTGATTTACAAAAATTAAAATTAGGAGATGCTATTATTATGCGTCTTCGTACTAGTCCATTTAAAACTAAATATACTCCTAATTTTAAAATTGATTGGGGTGAAGATTTTCCAGAAGCTACTTATCCAACTAGAAGCACTCGGACTGTTGAAGTTTTTGATTTAAAGAAACATGTTACTGAGGAAAAAAGAAAAGCTATGATGAATAGTGGTATGAATCCTAATATTAACGATAATCCATTAAGAATGTTTAATACTCCAAGAACTAATTTTAATCCAATGGGTAATTCTAATCCTTTTGATAATCCTTTTAATCCCCCAAAAGAAGCTCCAAATCCTTTTGGAGAGGTTAAAACTCCATCATCAAATCCTTTTGCTAATGGTTTTTCTAAAGATTATTTAGATGCTATGATGCGGGATGTCGATCGTAAATTAAAAGAATTAGATGAGGAAGAAAGATTACAAAAAGAGAAGTTAAAAATGCAAAATAGAGAATTAATGGAAGCATCAAAACAAAATGAACAAAAAATTCAAAAAGAAAAAGAAGAGAATTTAGAAATACCAAAACCAAAAGTTAATGTTGATGTTGATAGTGTAATTGTCAATGAAAATGTAATAACTGATGATGAATTCTTTGATGACTTTTTTGGGGAAGATGAATAGGCAAATTTTATCTTCCTTTTTTATTGTTACAACATAAATTATAATGGTGATAAGATGAAATCGATTAAAGAAAGTGATTATAACCCAAGTATGGGTATTTTAATTGATGTTAAAGATCCCATAACATATAAAGAAAAACATAATCCATATAGTATTAATATTTATTATGATAAATTATTAATGAATTATAAAACATTACTTAATAAAAAAGATACTTATTATATTATGTGTGATAAAGGTAAGAAAAGTAAACAAGCTGTCAAAATATTATCTTTTTACGGTTATAATGTCATATATGTAATAAATTCGTGAAAAAAAGCCATACTTATATTATAATTAGTATGTGGTAAGTATGGAAAATATTTTAAATAATATATATGTTTTTTTAATAGATTTAATTAATTCTTCTAGTATATATGGACCTCTTTTAGCATGTCTATTAATATTTTTAGAATCAATTATACCTGTATTACCTTTATTTGTTTTTATAACTATTATATTTATTAGTTATGGATCATTATTAGGGTTTATTATATCTTATATATTAACAGTATTGGGGTGTTTTTTCTCTTATTATTTATGGCAAAAGTTTATTAAAAATATTTTTAAAAGAACCATTAGAAAGAACCATAAATATGATAATATTGTTAAAAAAATAGATAAGATGAAACTATCTAGTTTAGTTTTATTAATATCTATTCCTTTTACTCCAGCATTTTTAGTAAATATTGGAGCTTCTTTATCAGATATGCCATTTAAAAGATTTGCTACTGCCATTATAATTGGTAAAGTATCTTTAATTATCTTCTGGGGTTTTATTGGTACTAGTTTAGTAGAAAGCTTTCGTAATCCAAGAATCATGATAATTATTATAATTATGTTACTTATATCTTATATAGTTAGTAAGATTGTAACTAAAAAATTGAATATCGAGTAAAATAATGTCAATTTTAAAAAGTAATTAAATAACATTTGACAAACATGTTAAAAATTAGTATTATTAAAGAGGTGCTAGTGGGTGATTCAATTTGGAAGAGTTGCTAGATGTAAAGCAAAATGTCGATGATACTTTTATTAAAATAGTAAATGAAAAACATGATAAATTACTTATTCTTAAGTATGTATTAGATAAGACTAATTTTCCTTCATTAAAAGCCGAAGATATAGTGGAATATTTAATACATGAAAAGAAATATGATAAAACAGCAATCTTAAGTGGTATGGCTGATTTTGAGTTATTTAAATTAAAAGTAGTTGCTAAGATGTTAGATAGCAGTGTAAAGAATAATAATAATGAAGAAATAGCTTTAATGACTAAAAAGAAAAGTATCGATAAAGAATTATTAGCACTTAAAATAGCTAAAGTATTACATATTACCTTACCTATTAAAATTTTAACTAGAGTTGATGAATTAGAAATAGAAAATAATGATAATAAAGTATTAGATTATGATAATACTGTTAATGGAATATACAATATTATAAGTATTGATCCATCTTTATTAGATATATGTTTATATAATACTTATTTTAATATCAAAGATATTAAGAGTATGGAAATAATATTTAAAAAATTACAAGGTATGTGTCAAGATATCCCAAGTCTAAGTATGTTTGTTAATACTAATTATTTTTTAATATATCTAGTTAATAGGGGATTAATAAATGCTACTGATCCTGAGTATTATTCTTTAATAGATGATATACGTGAATATGAAAAAAGTTATTCATATAAAGATAGTGATGCTAAAAGAAGAATTGAAGAATTATTAAGTAAATATGCTTTAGAAAAAGATAAATTATATGTAAATAATAATAAACTTAATGAAGTAATTCAAAGTCTTAGTAAAGGTGGTAGATAATGGAAATAAATACAATTAAATTAGAAGATAATGAAGAATATTCTATTATTGAGACCATTATATGCAATAATAATAAGTATTTAATACTAAATAAGGGTGATGATGATTATTGTGTTAGAAAAGTTATCAATAAAAATAATATGGAATATTTAGTAAGATTAGATGATGAAGATGAATTTATGGAAGTAATAACAAAGTTTCATGAAAAATATAGAAAAGAGGAAAATATAGATGAAAAATAAAAGTGTAGCATTAGGATTATTAATTATAGTAGTAGTAAGTTTACTTACAGGTTGTATGTTTAAAAAGATTTTAAATGCTGAAGATTTTAAAGAACATTTTGGAGCTTTAGGATATACTATTAGTGATAGTGAAGAATCTGAAGTAGAAGCTGATGCTTATTTAGTAGCTTCTAAAGAAGATGTTTCATATAAAATAGAATATTATTATTTTAAAGAAGAAGTTGATGCTAAGAAAGCTTATCAACATTATAAAGAAAATATAGTTAAATATATAACTACAGATTCTAATAATCATGAAACTAGTGGAGCTGAATTTACAAAAATGGTTGCAGTATCTACAGATGAATATATAATAATATCAAGAGTTAAAAATACCTTAATATTTATACCAACAACTAAAGAATATCAAAATGAGATAGATACATTACTTACAGATATTGATTATTAATTAGAAGAGTAATCTTCTTTTTATTTTACATAAATATATAGCTAAAGCTATATATTTTTTTGTAAATTCTTGACTCCGGGGGGGGTATTATATAATAAAGATAATATAGATGATAAGGGAGTCTAAGAGATGAATAATAGAATAAGAAAAAAGTACTTAGTATTAATGTTATTGGTAATAAGTATAACCATAATAGGAATACCCATAAGTTATGCTAATAAAGAATTAGATGTA
>CANQFH010000051.1 GCA_947598425.1 uncultured Bacilli bacterium
CTGTTATTGGTGATAATGATCAATATTATTTAGAACAATATAAAGATATTTTATATGAAAGTGATTTTATTCTTTTAGATAATGAAAGTAAATTATTATTTTATAAAGATAATACCCCAATTAATATTATTGGTTATAATAATGGTGATATTAGTAATTTAATGAGTAATGAAATAGCTTTTAATTATACTTTAGCCATAACTCATAAACCTGATAACTTTACTTATTTAGAAAGTATTGGAGTTAATACTGTGATTGCAGGTAATTCTTTAGGAGGAATAGTTAATATTCCTTATTATGGCGGTTTAATACATAAAGATGGTTCCAATACATATATAAATAAATATTATAAATTAAATAATAGTGAGTTATTTGTATCTAATGGTTTAGGTTATGAAAAATTCAATTTTAGATTATTTAATACTCCATCAATAAATATTTATAGATTTAATTAGAGCTTTGATAATAAAAGTTCTTTTTTTAATTTTTTTATAAAGTATATACACTTTCGTTCATTTTTACACTATAATTATGAACGAAAGTGAAATAACATTTGTTTATTTGAAATTTTAACACTCGTGTCTGAAAAATTGAATAATCTAACATAAAATTGTAAAAAAAGTTAAAAATAATTACAATGAATCATATTGTCGCTTCATTGTTTTGTTTATAATATAGTGATAAAATAATACTAATTAATGAGAGGAGCATCAATATGTTTGAATTAATATCAAAATATGAACCTAGTGGAGACCAACCCAAGGCAATCGAAGAATTAGTTAAAGGAATTAATAATAATCAAAAACATCAAGTTTTACTTGGAGCAACTGGTACTGGTAAAACTTTTACAATAGCAAATGTCATTAAAGAAGTTAATAAACCTACCCTAGTTTTAGCTCATAATAAAACTTTAGCAGGTCAACTTTATTCTGAATTTAAAGAATTATTTCCCAATAATCATGTGGAATATTTTGTTTCTTATTATGATTATTATCAACCTGAAGCCTATGTTCCTTCAAGTGATACTTATATTGAAAAAGATAGTTCTATTAATGATGAGATTGATGAATTAAGACATGCTGCAACTAGTGCTTTAATTAATTATCGTGATGTTATTGTAGTGGCTAGTGTTTCTTGTATATATGGTATAGGTGAAAAAGAAGAATATGAAAAAAGCATGTTAGTGCTTACTATTGGTGATAATATTAAAAGAAGTTATATTATTGATCGATTAGTAGATATGACTTATGAAAGAAGTGATTTAGATTTTCATCGTGGAACATTTAGAGTAAGAGGTAATCAAATAGATATAATACCAGTAAATGAAAAAGAAAGTGGTATTAGAATTGAATTAGATGATGATAAGATTATGGCCTTAACTGTATTTGATCCTTTAACTGGGGTTATGAAAGAATCAAAGAAAACTGTAGCTATATCTCCCGCTACTCATTTTGTAACTAGTCCTGAAAAATTACAAGAGGCCATTAGAAGAATTCAAGAAGAATGTGAAGAAAGATTACAATATTTTCATGAAAATGGTAAATTTATCGAAGAACAAAGATTAAAAGAAAGAGTTAACTATGATATTGAAATGTTAAAAGAAACTGGTTATTGTAATGGTGTGGAAAACTATTCAAGACATCTTGCTCTAAGAGGTCCAGGAGAAACCCCTCCATGTTTAATTGACTTTATGCCGGAAGATTTTCTTTTAGTCGTTGATGAATCGCATGTTACACTACCTCAAGTAAGAGGCATGTATAATGGGGACCGGATGCGAAAACAAACTTTAGTGGATTATGGTTTTAGACTTCCAAGTGCTCTAGATAACCGGCCTTTGAAGTTTCCGGAATTTGAAAGTAAAATTAAAAATGCAATATATGTATCTGCTACTCCTGGGGATTATGAATTAGAACTAGTAAATAATAAAGTAGTTGAGCAAATTATTAGACCAACTGGATTACTTGATCCATTAATTGAAGTAAGAGAAACTGAAGGACAAATTGATGATATCATTGGAGAAATCAATAAAAGAAGAAGTTTAAATGAAAGAGTTCTTATAACTACTCTAACCATTAGAATGAGTGAAGAATTAACTAATTATTTAAAAGAAATGAATATCAAAGTAGCTTACCTACATAATGAGATTAAAACATTAGAAAGATTAAAAATAATTCATGATTTAAGAGTAGGTATCTATGATGTAGTTGTGGGAATTAATCTTTTAAGAGAAGGTATAGATATTCCTGAAGTAAGTTTAATCTGTATATTAGATGCAGATAAACAAGGATTTTTAAGAAGTGAAAGAAGTTTAATTCAAACTATAGGCAGATGTGCTCGTAATGAACATGGAATGGTTATAATGTATGCTGATTATAATAGTGAAGCCATGAATAATGCCATCAATGAAACTAACAGAAGAAGAAAGATTCAAGAAGAATATAATCAAGAACATGGTATAGTACCTAAAACTATTATTAAAGATATTAAAGAAGTTATATCTAACCAAGTAACTACTAAAGATAGTAAAAAGAAAATGAGTAAGAAAGACGCTATTAATATGATGGGAGAGATTGAAAGAGAAATGAGAGAAGCTGCTAAGAATTTAGATTTTGAAAGAGCAATGGAATTAAGAAACATATTATTTGAATTAAAAGGAGAATTAAAATGATTGCTCTTATAACCGGTGCATCTTCTGGTATAGGTAGAGATATGGCTAGATATTTAGATTCTCTAGGCATAGATTTAATATTAGTTGCTAGAAGAAAAGAAAAATTAGAAGAATTAAAAAAAGAATTAAAAGTAAATGTTCAAATAATTGATATGGATTTAACCATAGAAGATAATGTTTATAAATTATATAATAAATTTAAAAATAAGATAGATATTTTAATTAATAATGCTGGATTTGGTTTATTTGGAGATTTTGACAAAACAGATTTAGATACAGAATTAAAAATGATTGATTTAAATATTAAAACTCCCCATATCTTAACTAAATTGTTTTTAAAAGACTTTATTAAAAAGAATAATGGTTATATTTTAAATGTAGCATCTTCAGCAGGTTTTATGGCTGGACCTAATTTAAATACTTATTATGCTACTAAAAATTATATATTAAAATTATCTATGGCTATTAATGAAGAATTAAGAAGTAGAAATATTAATGTCAAAGTATGTGCTTTATGTCCAGGACCAGTTAATACTGAATTTAATAAAGTAGCTCATGGTACTTTTAAACTTAAAGGTTTATCTAGTGAATATGTAGCTAAATATGCAATAGATAAAATGTTTAAAGGAAAAATGTTAATAATTCCGGGTGCAAAAATAAAATTAGCGATATTTGGTATTAGATTTATACCCTATCGTTTACAATTAATAATTACCCATCATATTCAACTTAAAAAAAATAAGTAACCATTATTTTTTCCTTTTTATAATTCTAGTAGTATTAATAATAGTTAATAAAGTTACACCAGTATCAGCAAAAACTGCTTGCCACATCGTAGATATTCCTAATAGACTTAATAATAATACTAACACTTTTATGCCAATAGCAAATATTAAATTTTCTTTAATTATTACATTATTTTTCTTAGCTATATTTAATAATACTAAAATAGAATTTAAATTATCATTCATAATTACAATGTCTGAAGCTTCAATCGCAGCATCACTACCAATCATCCCCATCGAAATACCTACTTTAGCCATTTTAAGTGAAGGAGCATCATTGATTCCATCTCCTACAAAAGCTACAGAACCATTATATTTATCAAGTTCTTTTTCTAACAAATTATATTTATCATTAGGTAGTAATTCATAACAAACATCATCTATTCCTACTAAATTAGCAATATTTAATGCTAACTTTTTATTATCTCCAGTAAACATTTTTACATTAATCCCTAATTCTTTAAGTTTCTTAATTGTAGTACTAGCATCTTTCTTAATACCATCATCAATTATTAATCTAGCTACTAAAAGATCATTAATACTTAAATATATTCCTTTATTATCTTCTAAAGTATTACAATATTTATTAGATCCTATTTTAATATAATCATTTTTAACTTTAAAACTAATGCCCTTTCCTTCTTCTTCATGAAAATTGTTAATCTTAATACTTTGATAATCTAAAAATAAATTAACTATAGATTTAGCAATAGGATGAACAGATAATTCTTCTCCACTTTTATAATACTTAATGATATCTTCTTTTAAATATTTATTATCATATATTTTTAAATCATATTTATTAAAATTACCATTAGTAATAGTTCCCGTTTTATCAAAAATTATTTCTTTAATATTAGATATCCCATCTAAATAATTACTACCTTTAATTAAAATACCTTCAGAAGAGGCAGCACCAATGGCAGAAAAGTATGCCAAAGGAATTGATATTGCTATTGCACATGGGCATGACACTACTAAAAAAATTAATGATCTATATAAAGATTCTTGAAAAGTTAATGAAGTAAATATAGGTAAAAAAACTACTATTAATAATGCTAATATTAAAATAACTGGCGTATAAATTAAAGAAGCTTTAGTAACAAAATTTTCAGTTTTAGCTTTTTTATCTGTAGCATTCTCAACTAAAGATAATATTTGACTAACAGTACTATCTTCATATAATTTAGTTACTTTGATTGAGAGAATATTATCAGTATTAATTGAACCTGATAAGACATTATCATTAATGGTTACTTTTTCTTTTATAACCTCTCCAGTAAGCATACTTTTATCTAAATAAGATGAACCATTAATAACAATACCATCTAATGGTACCTTTTCACCTTTTTTAACTACAATAATATCATTTAATTGAACATCTTCAGGATTTACTTTAACTATTTTATTATTCTTTTTTAAATTAGCATATAATGGTTTTATATCCATAAGGTTACTTATAGATTTACGAGAATTATTAATTGCCATACTCTCTAAGATTTTTCCAATTTCATATAATATAATAACCATTAATCCTTCATGAGTATTATGAGTTAAATAAGCCCCAATACAAGATATTGTAATTAATAAGTTTTCATCAATAATAAAATTACTTATAAGTCCTTTTATGGCTTTCTTAATAACTCTAGATAATAAAATAATATAAGCTAAAATTGTGAATATTTCTTTAATAATATTATTAGTTATAAAAATACTAAATATAAACAGTATTATACCTATAATAATTCTTATAACATCTATATTAATTATTTTTCTTTTTTCTTTAACTTCTACTATTTGAACATCATTTTCAACTTTTTGAATTATACCATTAACTAATTTTTGAATATTATCATCAAAATCAGACTCTAAACTTATTGTTAAGGTAGCAAAATTAACAACGGCATTATGAATATTTTTATCTTTGTTTAAAGCATTTTCAATTTTTTGGGCACAACTAGCACAATCTAAATAATTTAATTTAAATTTGTATTTATTCATTTATATGTTCACATCCTAGCATAAATATTTTTTTAACATGATCATCAGCCAAAGAATAATATATACAATTACCATCTTTACGATACTTAACTAATTTAGATTGCTTTAATATTCTTAGTTGGTGTGAAACTGCTGATTGACTAACATTAACTTTGTTGGCTATATCACAAACACATAATTCACTATCTAATAAAACATTAATAATTTTGATTCTTGTTGAATCTCCAAATATTTTAAATAATTCTGCCATATCTATTGTCTTGTCATCATTTAATAAATTCATAATATCATCCTATCTATATGAATAATTGTTCATATATAAACATATTATTATTTTTATAGTCTAATGTCAATTAAAAAGAAAGAGTTTTTATCTTTCTTATACATTTATTTTAAATATTATTCACTTATGGATAAGACTACACGGAAACCAATGTCTGTGTTCACACCACCAGTTTCTCTACTAAAGCTAAACTGGCCAGCCATAATTCCATGAAGATAATAGCCACCTCGAACGAACCAAGGGTTGGAAACATCAACAAAAAACGGATAATCAAAATACCAACTGTTATGAACTCGATTTTTATCGTCAGCATCTGTATATGAGAAAGATGGGCCTAATTCTCCAGTGGCATCACCTAAAATTCTTTTATTATATAATGTAACAGTACTTGTTGCATCATATTGATCTATGTAATTATTATATGTTTCTGTTATTTCTGTTTCGTTAAATCCACTTTTATTGTTTTCTCCAGAATTTACTCTATATCCTGCGATATATTCCATTGCTCCTCCTGACATATCATATACTCCTGTGATATTTCCTGTGGTACTGGCTAAATATCCGGTTTGGGTATTCCATTTTTCAGATTTTCCATCTTCTCCTGTACTTTCTGTTCCAGGATTTGTACTTTGATCTACATTATATGATGAATACCCTGTTTTATGTGTTTTGTTATTATTTATATTTACTTCTGTTCCTATTCCATAGGATGAATGGGATAAATATGCTGCGGCTCCCCATTCGGTATTTTTCATCATATGGGAATTATAATCTTCTCGATGATAATTGTATGCCGACATAAAGAAGTTCTCTACGGTGGCACCTCTCCAAGAATATACATCTGGTTTTATGATTATTTTTGTAGAATCACTTGAGTCTTGTTCAGCTGTTTCCTTACTTCCTGCGCCTTTATATCCTGTTTCAAATTTTCCTACCCATATTCCATTTAATTTTGTTTCTCCTAAGGTAAAAGCTGGATGAAGTATATAATCTCCCACACTTACATTCATAGCTCCACTTCCGCCACCATCTTTTGTTGTACTATCTATCTTTACTGTTTCTTTATCTCCAAATTCTACATCTATTATTCTGGCATTACCTAACAATTTTCTTATTGCATATTTACCTTCTGCATCTTCTTTTATGTTTGCTATATTATTGAAAGAAATGGCATCCGTATAATTACCAGTATCCCATACTTTATATTTATATCTTGGTATCCATACAAAATAACTCTCTATATCTTGTTCTAAAATGACATCTCCTGTAGTGTATTTTTTACTTGGGGATGATACTAATATTACTGCATTAGCCCATCTCTTTTCACTATAATTATACCATTCTGTATATAAATTTGCATATCTTACTGTTCCATCTGAATCTATTGTTACTGGTATTAATCCATCCTTTAATACCGGATCTGCTCCATTTAGTGTTGGATCAGTCCATTTTGTTGTCTTTACTCCACTTCTTTCATATAACTCATCTATTGATTCTTGGACATTACCTTTCGTTCCATGACTAGTTGTATTATCATAAGATACCTCATTACTATCTATCATGGCTATATTCTCTACTGCATATACACTTATACTTGATATTATTATTCCTAATATTAACCCTATTACTATTTTATAATTGTTTTTTAATATCTTTATTATCTTATTCATCTCTATTAGTTCCCTTCCATATTCCATATAATTCATCTATTGCACATTGGACTGTTATACATTTTGTTACTCCTTCTTGTGGTTTATATATTAAATATTTAGCTTCTGCTGGTTCAAAATATAATGTACAATATACTGCTACTTTACTCTTTACACTTATTCCTTTATTGGTTCTTGTTAATACGTTATCTATTTTATTTTCTTTACTATCTATACAATAACTTCTAGTAAGATTTATTATATATCCTTTTGGAAAGGTACTACCTTCATATTTTACATAGTCATCTTTTTCTCTTATATACATGGCAAACATTTTACTATCTATCTTATCATTTAATCTAACTACATCTAATTCTTTATTAGCATAACTTAT
>CANQFH010000052.1 GCA_947598425.1 uncultured Bacilli bacterium
AACAAATATAAAGCGAATAAGGAAATTAAGAGAAGAAAAATTAGAAAAAGAAGAACAGAATAAGAGTTAAAATAAAGGAAAAAGTGTTAACTTTTATTTTTTTTTGATCAAATTTTTGACAAAAAACGAAAAATATGAAAATTTTTTTGACTTTTTCAGCAGTCTCGAGTCAAGATTTTTGCAAAAGAAAAATGTTAGGAATTTCTAACATTTATTATTATCTTTTAATTTAATTAATTTTCTTAAATATGAATCATTCTTATGTTTTTCATAATATTCAGGATTTAACCAGACCATTTTAAAATTTTCCCATTTATTTTTCTTTAATTTAGGTACTTCTAATTCTTTAGATTCATGATTTAACATCGGAATCTTTTCTATAGTAAATATTTCTAATATATAACTTAGTAAAGTTAAACTTTCAATTACTATTACAGGAATTAACAATATTAAAAAGGTATTACTTGCTAATTTAGTTAAAACAAATTCTTTAAATTCTAAAGATAGAAAAGAAATACTATTAATATCGCTGACAAAGAAGATTAAGACAACAGATAATGCTAAAACCCAAACTTTAAACTTACCTATTATATTAGATTGAATATTTAAGTTATTTTTAAATTTACAAAATTGTACTAATACTATTAATAGTTCAAATATTATAGGAATTATAGAATATGGCGTAATTAAATATAAAACAATAAAACACATAATTGTAAACAATTTATCAGCTACACCATCAAATAATGCTCCAAAAAAAGTAGAAACATTCCATAATCTAGCTAAAATACCATCAATACTATCAGTCAAATAACATATAATAGCTACTATACCTACATAAAATCCTCCATAAATATTATATATAGGTACTAAAATAATGGTTCCAATTACTCTTATTAAAGTTAATAAATTAACTATTAATATTTTTATTTTCATACTACTCACCTTCTAATAAGTAATATCTTTAACTAATCCAATATTACTATAACTTAAATTATACACATTGTTATCAATATTAATAATTATACTAGTTACATTATTATCATCGACATTTATAGTGATCTCTTTATCTTCTAAATTATAAAGATAACTATTATTATCCTTAGTATATTCTATATTTTTTATAATACTTTTTAAATAATTAACATCTAATAAATTAGTATTTATATTATCAAAAATATCTTCTCTTAATATTAAGGCTCTATTTATTATTTCATAACTATAACTATTTTGAATATAATAATCTATTTTTTCTTCATTAATATATCTACTACCAACTTCACGATTATTTAATTTAGAGCCTTCAAAAGTATACACCTCTTCATTTATTTTTATTTCATATTTATACTCATAATTATCATCTAACTTAGCTAATTTTTGTTCATAAGTAATGGTTTTAGTATTATTATCTTCTCTAGGAGTAGTAGTAAATTTTGTAAAGATTACAATAACTATAATAAATGCAAGCCAAAAACCTAATTTTACAAGTGAAATAATTTTTTTATCATCATTCTCCATTAGTAACTCCTTTTATATCTTTTTACCATTTAAATAACTTTTAATATTCATTATATTTTTTCCTACTGGTTTTATCTCATCTAAATATATTATACCATCTTTAGTTCCAATACCTAAACTATTTTTAGTAACATATACTTTATTTAAAATACTATCTTTTATTTCATAATGAGCTTTTACTATTTTAACTTCTTCATCAAATAAAGTAGTTTTAGTTAAAGGACTAGGACTAAAAGCTCTTATTTTATTATAAATATCTTTAGAATTATTATTAAAGTCTATTTCTTCCATTTCTCTAGTTATCATACTAGCATATGTTGCTTTACTATCATCTTGTTTCACTCTATTAACATTATTATTTAATATATTATTAATATTTTTAAGTAATAATTCACAACCTAAATGACTTAATTTATGATGCATAGTTTCATTATTATCATCTTCTTTTATAGGACATTCTAAAGTATCAATAATATCTCCAGTATCCATAAATTCATCCATATACATTAAAGTCACTCCAGTTTTTTCTTCTCCATTAATAATTGCCCATTCAATCGGAGCTGCACCACGATATTTTGGTAATAAAGAGGCATGAATATTAATACACCCATATTTTGGATAATCAATTAATTCTTTAGGAATAATTTGCCCATAAGCACAAGTTATAATTAAATCTGGTTTAGATGCTAAAATTGTTTCATATTCTTTTTTGATTCTTTTGGGAGTAAAAACATCAATATTATTAGCCATTGCTAATTGTTTTACTGGTGATGGAGTTAATACTTTCTTTCTTCCTACTAAAGCATCCATCTTACTTACTACTAAAACCACATTATAATCTTTAATAAGGGCTTGTAAAGGTTCAATGGCAAATTCTGGTGTTCCCATAAATACAATTCTTGCTCTATTCATATGACTAATCACCTATCTATAATTATAAAATAAAATCTTCTAAATAACTAGCCCTTAAAAAAAGTATAATACTTCTTTTATATTATACTTTCTCAATATTAACTAAAACATTAATACCATTTACATTTATTTCTTCACCATTTTTATTTTCTTTAACAATCTTAACTGCTAAAGTTTCATTTTTAATATAATCTTGATACTTATTTATTACTTCATCAAATTCGCCATCATAATAAATATTAATACGATCACTAACATCATAATCATTTAATTTACGCATATTTTGAATCTTAGATACAAACTCTCTAGCATGACCTTCTAAGATTAAATCTTCAGTTAAAGTTGTATTTAAAATAATATATAAATTATCTAATACCCCAACATTAAATCCTTCTTTAGAAGATATCTTTAATTCATACATATCTTTAGTAATAATGGTATCTTCAAAACTTACTTCTTCTTTATTTAATTTATCAATATCAATATTTTGTAAGAATACTTCATAATCTTTAATCTTAGCTCCAAATAATTTACCTACTACTTTATAATTTGGTTTTAAAGTAATATTCATATAGCAACTTAAATCATCTTCTTTTAAAACTTCTTTAACATTTAATTCTTCTTTTATTAATGGAATTAAATCACTTATCTTATTATAAACTTTAGTATCAATAATTGCTTCTTTTAATGGTGTTCTAACTTTAATTTTAACATCTTCACGAACATAACGACCAATAGATATTAAATTCTTAACTAAAGCCATTTTTTCTTCTAATGCTAAATCTATTAAAGATTCATCATATTGAGGAAAATCACTCGTATGAACACTATCATTATTCGTAAGTTTAGTATACATCTCTTCACTTATAAATGGTACTATTGGAGCAATCATTTGTGATAATCCTACTAAAACTTCATAAGTAGTTATATATACTGCTTTTTTAGAGTTATCTAAAGTACTACCCCAGAAACGATTACGACATCTTCTAATATACCAATTAGATAAATCATCAGATACAAAATTAGTAATATTACGAACTACTTTATTTAAATCATATTCTTCATAACCTTCTGTTACTACTTTTAATAAAGAATTATATCTTGATAATAACCATTTATCTATTTCTTCACGATCACTTACTTTTATATTACATTCATTAATATCAATATTATCAGTAGTGGCATACATACTAAAGAAATTATAAGTATTCTTTAAAGGATTAAAGAATTTAGAATAAACTTCTTTTAAACCTTCTTCATCAAATTTTAATGGTGTCCATACTGGAGATACATAAGGAATATACCATCTTACGGTATCAGCACCATATTTCTCAATAATAGTAAATGGTTCAATAGAGTTACCTTTACTTTTATGCATTTTTTGACCATTTTTATCTAATAATAATTCATTTACTAAAACATTTTTATATGGAGATACTCCTTTAACAAAAGTTGAAATTACTAATAAAGAATAAAACCAACCTCTAGTTTGATCAATTCCTTCACAAATAAAATCAGCTGGAAATTGATTATTAAATAATTCTTCATTTTCAAATGGATAATGATATTGAGCAAAAGGCATGGCTCCTGAATCAAACCAACAATCGATAACATCTTTAACTCTATTCATTACGCCACCACATTTAGGACATTTAATATGAATATCATCAACATAAGGACGATGTAAATCAATACTATCATCAATATCTTCAATGGCGAGATCAATTAATTCTTTTTTACTACCTATCATTTCATCATGACCACAACTACAACGCCATAAAGGAAGTGGACAACCCCAATAACGACTTCTAGATATGGCCCAGTCATTTAAATTTTCTAACCAATTACCAAATCTTTTTTCCCCTACAAAAGCAGGATACCAATTAACTTTTTTATTATTTTCTACTATTTGATCTTTTAATTTAGTAACTTCTAAATAAAATGATGGTTTAGAATAATATAAAAGTGGAGATTTACAACGCCAACAATGAGGATAATTGTGAGTTATTCTTTGTTTTTTAAATAATTTATCATTTTCTTTTAAATATTTAATTACTTCTTTATCAGCATCAAATACTAACATTCCCTTCCAAGGACCTTCAGTATAACAACCATCTTCTCCAACCGGATTTAAATATGGTAAATTATAATTCTTACCAACTAAAGCATCATCGGCACCAAAAGCTGGAGCAATATGAACAATACCGGTACCATCTTCCATAGTTACATAAGTATCACAAACTACATAAAAAGCTTTTTTATTAACAGTTAATCCTGGTATTAATTGTTCATATTCTATATATTCTAAATCTTTTCCTTTATATGTTTCTAAGACTTCATATTCATCACCTAAAATCTTGTTAGCAAGTTTTTTAGCTAAAATAAATTTATAACCTTTAGATAATACTTTAACATATTCTTCATTAGGATTAACACAGATAGCAACATTAGAAAGTAAAGTCCATGGTGTTGTTGTCCATACTAAGAAATAAACATCTTCATCTTTTTTCTTCATTGGTACTACAACAGTATCAACATCAACTTCTTTATAACCTTGAGCTACTTCATGAGAAGCAAGACCAGTACCACATCGTGGACAATAAGGTAATATTTTACTACCTTCATAAAATAAACCTTTCTTAAAAAATTCTTTTAAAATCCACCATTCAGTTTCAATATAATTATTATCATAAGTAATATAACGATTCTCTAAATCAATGAATTGTCCCATTTTATTGGTTAAATCACAAAATGACTTTTCATTTTCCCATACTGCTTTACGACATTCTTCATTAAATTCTTTAATACCATAAGCTTCAATATCATTTTTATTACTAAAACCTAATTTTTTTTCTACTTGAACCTCAACAGGTAAGCCATGGGTATCCCAACCAACTTTTCTTAATACTTTATACCCTTGCATCGTTTTATATTTACAAAAACTATCTTTTAAAAATTTAGAAACAACATGATGAAGTCCGGGCATTCCATTCGCTGTAGCAGGACCATCATAAAATACCCAATAAGGTTTACCATCTCTATTTTGAATACATTTATTTAAGATATCTTCTTTTAAAAATTTATCTAATATATCTTGTTCTACTAAAGAGACCTTTCTATTATCCAAACTTTCAAATTTTTTCATACATCCACCTTCCCTTTAAATAAAAAAAATTCATAAACTTAAGGGTGAGTATTACCCACGGTACCACCTTAATTCATGAATTAATTCATCTTTCTTATGTTAACGCCATCAACGAGTTATTCTACTTATTTTCAAATAACTAACTAACAAGTGATATAAATTAAATTAATTTATTAGTTTCCACCAAGCACTAACTCTCTCTTAAATCTCCTTTAATTTACGTGTCTTGTATCCGTTTTTCTTTTCATACTTAAGATTATATGAAAAAAGCTAAAAGAAGTCAACCAAAAATAAAAAATTATCCTCTTTTCTAATATTAAAATGCCATTGTTATCTATTAATTTTTATTAAATTATGATAAACTAATAATAAGTGAGGGATTGACATGAAAGATGAAATTTTTAGAGAATATGATATAAGAGGTAAAGTTCCCAAAGATATTAATGAAGATGTGGCTTATTTAATTGGTAAAGGCTATGGTTCTTTCTTACAAGAATTTTTAAAACAAAAGGCTTGTATCGTTTCCCATGATAATCGAATATCTAGTGAATCATTACATGTTAGTTTAATAAATGGTCTTTTATCTACTGGTATTAAAGTTATTGATTATGGTCTTACTACTACGCCAATGCATTACTATGCCCGTCATGTTAATAATTTATTTGGTATTATGATTACAGCTAGTCATAACCCTAGTGATGAGAATGGTTTTAAGTTTTCTTTTGATGAATATGCTAATGCTCGAGGAATAATGGTTAAAGATTTAAAAACTTATATTGATAAAGGTAAATTTATTGAAGGGAAAGGTACAGTAGAACATAAAAATATTAAAGATGAATATATAGATTATGTAATAAGTAATTTAAAATTAGGTAAAAGAAGATTAAAAGTTGTTTTAGATCCAGCAAATGGCACTACGACATGTATAATTAAAGATATTTATGATAAATTAAATTTGGATGTTACAATTATCAATGGAGAATCTGATGGAACATTCCCTAATCATCATCCTGATCCAAGTATTGAAGCGAATTTAAAAGATTTAAAGAAAAAAGTTAAAGAATTAAAAGCTGATATTGGAATTAGTTTTGATGGTGATGGTGATCGTATTGGAATTGTTGATAATAATGGTAAAGTAGTTTCAATTGAAGAATATGGTATCATTATTTTAAGAAATATTATTGATAAAGTTAAAAATAAAAAGTTCTTATATGATGCTAAATGTTCTGATAATTTTAAAGACGAAGTTATTCGTTTAGGAGGAACACCAGTTATTTGTAGAACAGGTTCTAGTTATACTCAAGAAAAAGTATTAAAAGAAAATATTCCTTTAGGTATTCAATATGTTGGTCATATATCATTAAATGATCGCTTATTTAGTACTGAAAGCGCTATGTACTCATCATTAAGATTAATTGAAGTATTAACTCGAACAACAAAATCTTTAAGTGAATTAACGGATACTATACCTAAGTATTTTAATACCCCTGAAGAAAAATTTAAATCAACTGATAAAAAGAAACTAGAAGTAATTAATAATATTAAAAAGTATTGTGATGAAAAGAAATATAAATATATTGAAATAGATGGTTTAAAAGTAATATTTAAAGATTCTTGGGCTTATGTAAGAGCTAGTAATACTGGACCTAATATAACCCTTAGATGTGAATCTAAAAAGAAAGAAGATTTAGATAATTTAGTTAAATTATTTAGAACTTTAATTGAAGTATATAATAAGTAAAAAGTTGTAGTAAACAACTTTTTTTTATGAGCTAAAAAAAACATACTGATTACTCAGTATGTTTCATATATACTTAATTTGTTTCGATTTACTTCATACCTAGAAAAGGTATAGAGAATGTTTTGAAGTGTTTGCGAGTCTTCAAAATTTTTATCTAAGTAATCTCACAAATAAAGTCAATTTAATT
>CANQFH010000053.1 GCA_947598425.1 uncultured Bacilli bacterium
AATCTAGTTCATTTTTCTAAATTTTTCATAAAAAAGACAAATAAGTAAAAACTTTACCTATTTGTCAACAATCTGAGAGCTTAAGCTCTCCATCTATTTAAACATTATATAATGTATTATATTTTATTATTATATAACATTCTTATGTAGTACATTTTACCTACTATAAGTTCTAATTTGGTATTTATTTTTAGATAATCTAACTTCAATTGTACCATCAATATCAGTTCTATATATTTTAGAATTACTCAAATTATTTAAAACATTATCAGTTGGATGACCATAGAGGTTATTTGCTCCGACTGAAATAATTGCATACTTTGTTTTAATACTATCAATAAATCTTTTACTACTAGAACTATTGGAACCATGATGTCCTACTTTTAAAAAATCAATATTATTTAATGAATATTTTTTTAATATATCATTTTCTTTAACAATACCAGCATCTCCCATAAACAAAAATTGATATTTATAGTAATTAAAATAAATAACATTACTATTATCGTTTTCATTATCATATAATCTAGTATTTAAAAATTGTAAATTAATATTATTAACTTGTAATTGATCAATATTTTGATAGTAATTAATATTTTTATCCTTTAATATATTAATTAATTTTAATTCTAATTCATTATAAGTATCATTATTAAATATAACTTTATTAACTTTAAAATGCTTAACTAAATAATTACTATCTTTCATATGATCACTATCACCATGAGTTAATATTAAAGCATCTAATTGATTAATTCCTAAACTTTTTAAAAACTGAATACTTTTACTACTAATATTATATCCATAATTATTACCACCAGTATCAATCATTACACTCTTATCTTTATTTGGACTTATGATTACTATACTATCACCCTGACCAACATCTAAATAATAAACATAACAATATTTATCAAACTTTGGATATACAATAATCATTAAAATTAAACTAAAATACATAACTAGCCATTTTTTATTAGGTTTTTTCATCAATAAATAGATGATTATATAATAAGTGACTATGAATATCATAGGTATTTTAGGAATAATTATCGATGTTGGTATCTTATTAAATATACTATTTAAATATTCAAAGATATTTATCAATATTAAGAAGATATTTTCTAAAAATGGCAAAATAAAAGTCATAATACTTAATGGAAATATTAAAAAAGTAATAAAGGGAACACAAATAATATTTAAAAAGATACTTATTAGATTAATTTCATAGTTTAAATTAACAGTTATAGGTAAACTTACTATAAATGCTATTAAACTTATTTTAAGTAATTTCATAAGATATTTACCCGTTATTTTATCTTTATTTAATAATAATGCATAGGATATTAAAAATGAATATTGAAACCCGACATTATATATCATAAAGGGTTTAATTATTAAAATACTAAAACCAGTCAAAAATAAGATTTTTTTATTATCAATAGGGATTTTTAAATAATGTAAAATATTTTTTAAAATAAAGAAGATTGATACTCTTAATACTGAGGCCGAAAAGTTAGTTAAGAACATAAAATATCCTAAAACAATACTAATAATAATATTTTTATACTTTAACTTAGATAATATTTTATTTAAAACATAGACTATCAAACTGATATGCATTCCAGAAATAGCAAATAAATGCCATATTCCATTATTTTGATATAATTGATATAAATCATCTTCTAAATAATCTTTATTCCCTAATATAAAAATATTTAAATAAGTTTTAGTTTGTAATTCATATTGATTAATTCTATTATTAATTATCTTTTTTATTTTATATAATATATTTTCATTATCTAAAATAGTTATTTTTTTTACATTCATTATTTGATAAATTTGATTATTATATAAATACTTTTGATAATTAAATGTATTAGGAATACTATTATTATTGGGATAATCTAATATGCCCTCTACTACGACTTTTTTACCTAAGATATCTATATCTTGATAATAAGTACATAGTATTTTTTCACTTCCTTTTAATATAAAAGATATTTTATCTTGTTTAGTAGATACTTGAGTAACTACTCCTTCAATAGTATCTCCTTGAATTTTAGTATCATATTTAATTAATATTGTCCTTACGAATAAATAAATACCTAGAAATATAATTAGAAATAAATAGGTCTTTTTAGACTGTAATATAGTCTTTAATTTTGTTAAATATAGCATCACTTATTCCACTGACATTTTTAATTTCTTCGATACTATTAAAATTACCATTAATATTTCGATAATTAATAATATCATCAGCTTTGATAGATCCAATACCATTTAACATCATTAATTCTTCTTTACTGGCAGTATTAATATTGATGATTTCATTAACATCTTTATTAGAGTTATCATCATCACTACTAATTTCACTTTTATAGGAATCTAAGCAATCACTTATATCATATGATGGACAATTACAAATAGTATTATCTTGGGGATTATTTTTACTAGCATATTCACTTTGAGTATAGACATAAATTACTAATTCACTAGTTAATTTTTTAGATAAATTAATATTATCTGTATAAGCATCTTCATTAAAACCACCGGCTCTAATTATAACATCATTAACAATATTATTACTGTTAACTTCATAAACACCTGGTTTAGATACAGCTCCTTTGATTTCCACATAAAAGTTTTTAATTTCAGTATCTTCAATATCTTTACTATTATCACTATCTTCACTAACCATACTTAAAGCATTAGTCTTTACTTCTGTATCATCTTTACTTTGATAAAAGAAATAAATACAACCAATTAATAAAATAATATTAAAGATAACACTTATCCAAAATACTGGCAATTTCTTTTCATCTTCTGAATCAAAAAAATCCATAAATATACCTCCTTTCACTATATATATAGAAGTTTTTTTATGGATTTCCTTTTTTTTCTATGAAATATTTAATTTTTTTAACTCTAATTTATATTTTGTCATCTTATTTTCAATAGCAACCCGTTCAGTTATAAAAATCATTGCTATAAAATTAATAGTTGAAGAACCACCATAACTTAATAAAGGAAGGGGTACTCCCGTTAAAGGAAGAACTGCCAACATTCCACATAAATTAACGATTATATGAAAAGTAAATAACCAAAAAGTACCATAAGCCAAAATGGAGTTTCTTAAATTGTAAGCTTCTTTAGCTATTTTTAAGATACGATATAATATAAAGGCATATAATAATAACACAATAATACCAACAATTAAACCTAATTCTTCAACTAAAACCGCAAAAATAAAATCAGTATGACTTTCTGGTAAATATAAGAATTTTTGCGTACTATTTCCTAAACCGACTCCAGTTAGGCCACCATTATTAATAGCAATGAACCCATTACAAACTTGATAACCAGTATCTTCTTTATACCTTTGACAAGGATTTTGAAAATTTAATCTTTTCATTTGTTCACTATTTAAGATTTCAGTACCACTGTATAATAAAGTTAAAGCAAGAATTACAGCTCCAATACCTAAAATCATAATTATCTTGGGCAAATTACTTTTTTTAATGGGAATACTTATGAAGATACAAAAGGCAATTGCTAAAATAATCACTGCTCCACCAAAATCGGGTTGCATTAAAACTAAAAGGGCTATAATTCCCGCAACTGATAAAGGTATTAAATATAAATAAATATTACTATCTTTCTTTTTAACTAAATTATTATAAAATACCGCCATGAAAATTATTAAAAAGGACTTAGCAAATTCCGTAGGTTGCAAAGCAATACCAGTATGAGGAATGTAAAACCAACTTTTCGCATGATTAGTAATAGTACCATAAACTAAAAGTAAAATTAAAACTCCAATAATAGATAATATTCCTAACCAATGAAAACTTTTATACCATTTAGTGGGAATATAAAGAATAATCATGCCTCCAATAAATGCCACAATGAAAAAAACTAATTGTCTTATAAAAAAATATGTTGAAGTTTTATTATATCTTAAAATTGCTGCAATTGATGATGAAGAAAAAACCATAAGAAGACCAATACTACATAAAATAATTGTAGCAAATAATAAGGGTTTATCAATTTTGGCAAATATCTTTTTCATATCATTATCATATCATAAATAACTTTATAAAAAAATAAATTATTAATTTTTTAATGTCAAAACATGACTAAGATTAATAAAATATATTAGATACATAAAGGAGGTATAATATGTATTATTACGGAAATAATGGCTACTATGGCGGCGGTTATGCTACACCAAGTTGTAATAATGGTTATGCTGGTTATACAAGTGGTTATGGTATAGGAGCAGCTATTTGGATTGTATTATTCATATTATTAGTTATAATTATTGGAGCTGGTTGGTTTACTGGCAATAACAATGGTTATAATAATAACTAGGAAGCTTTATGCTTCTTTTTATTTAGGCATTTGTAAATTATTTAATTCTTTTTGGAATTTAATTTGAATTTTCTTTTTAGTTTCTTTATTTAATTTATTTATAACTTCTAATAAATCATCATTATCATAGTTATTTAAAAAACGAATTAAAAAACTTTCTACATATAAATTGCTAAAATTAGTAGAAAATTCTGAAATAAATTCTTTTTCTCTTTTATTCATATATATACCCTCCTACTATATATATACGAATTATTTTAGCTATTTCCTTTTTTTTTATACTATTTTTGACACTTTTTTCTATTTAAAACGTTATAATTATTCAAAAAAAGATTCTTTTCTTGTTTATTTTTTATTAATTCATAATATTCATCAAAAGTATATTGATGATATTCATTTATTAATATTTCTTGAGATTCTAAAAAGAAGGTATATAAACGGTATTTAGTATTACTATCTTCTTTACTTCTAGGATCAGGGCCAATATTTTTAATAAAAATATTAAAACGATTAATTATAAGCTTGGCTATTTCATTATCATGTATCTTAAAAATAATATTATTACCTTTTCTTATTATCTCTAAATAGTTTACTAAGTTATCTTTAGTATTATCATCATCTATTAATAAATAATCATCTTGACCTAATAATCTATTTAAAGCAAAATATATCTTATCTTCCAAAGAAAAAGAAAAAGTAAGAGTATTTATTTTACTATAGATATTTTTATGACTAAAGTAGCCTTTAAAAGAAAAATCATCCCATACCATTAAAGTAATGTCCTTCAATTGCTTAGTAAATATTTTATCAATACTTATAATTTTAGTACAATAACCTTCAGTTATATTTAAAGAAATAATATTATTATTTTTAGTTATATAATTTTTATTCATTTTTTATTTTTACACTTTTTTCTATTTAAACATGTAGTTTTTATTGATTCTAGTTCACAAGGGTATTGCCAATTATCCAAATAAATAATTTCTTCTAGAGTTTGAAAACAATTAGGGTATTTCTCTAAATAATCTTTAAAAAAGTTTTGACACTCTTCAGGTAATTGTTCTAAATATTCTTTTAAATTATATAATTCATCACCAGCAAACATTGCTTCATATCTTTTTAAATCTATTAAAGAATCTTCAACTTCTTTTATTTTAAATCTATCTCTAGTAACCCATACTTCTTTTTTTAATTTAGAGGCAACTATCTCTTTAGATATTGGTATAAATTTTTGAGTTTCTTTTTGATAGATATAATAATTATCTCCCACTATTAAAAGAGTTGCCCATGTTGCTTTAACATTACGATGATAATAATCTATTTCTATACTATCTTTTTGAGGTTCTTTATCTAGTAAGAAATATAAAGAAGATGAAGGAAAATAACGTTTTTTACATGTTAATAAATAAGATAATAAATCCATACCTTCTAATGAACAATTTTGTAAATCTTGATTTAGTTCTTCTATGTTATTGGAATAATTAAACGCTTCAAATTCCTCTTGAGAATAAATATTATAACCTCTAAATTTTTGATAAACACTCTGAATCATCTTTTGAATTTCAGTAGACTTTCCCTTGATAACTTCTATTCCTTTAAGTTGAGTACCAACTTTCACATTATAAAAATCACTATTTGAACCTAAAAAAGATACTAATGGATCAAATTTTAAAGATAAGTTATTAAAATTAACAATTACACTTTGGTGACCCATACCATAACAAAAAGCCGAATCATAATGATTTTTATTAAAATTCATTATTGGATTATTAAATATAATTTTAGCTGAATAACCTAAAAAGTTTGATACTATCATAGAAAATAACACCGAAAATTTATGACAAGTTATATTATTTCTGGCTAATAAATTCATATCTTGTTCTAATCTACCACTACTAATAATATTATGAGGTTCTAAAATTTCTTCAAGAAAATATTTCATTGAAAACGAAAAATTATTGCAAACTTCTAAATATAAATAAATTACTTTTTCAATACCATCATAATTATCACTATGTTGTAGTAATTTTTGAATTAAATTTTGATCAATATTAATCATACCAAATTGAGATTGCAACTTCATAAACATTTTGCCCCATTAATTGTTGATTATTTTATTATGATTAAAAATAATTGTCAATTATAATTAAATTTTTCTAGTTTTTTTCAATTCTGCAATATAATTTCTTTGAGTATTTAAGTAATTGTCTTTTTCTTTTAATAACTCTCTTATTTCTTTTAAAAAGTTTTCATATTTAGTATCTTTAAAATAAAATTTAGCATAACCATTTTCACCAAATTTATTATTCAAAACATCGTATGCTCTTAAAAATAATTCTTCATCCGTTGCTTCAGGGCTTAATTTTTTACCATAAGTATATGTTCTTCTTAAACAATCTTGAACAGTATTATTTCGATCCGCAGAAGAAACAATTTTACCATAAATACTTCTTGGTTCACTTTTACTAGATGCTCGATGATCTTCAATAGCTTCTTTCATAACAAGTAATTGTTCTTCAGAAAAAAATTTTAATAAGTTTTTATCATCATACATTATTTGGGCAGAGATTACTTCATGATTCTTAGAATCAATATGATGGCCAATATCATGAAAAGCAGCGATAGTATATACCATATCTTCATTAACATCAATATTATTTTCTTGAATTAATTCAAAACTTCTTGCAATTACATAAAGAATATGCTCAATACCATGACCTTTTTCATTTTTATCATATATAGGAAAAATATTTTTTTCTATATATTGTTTTAATTCTTCATTTATTTTCATAATACAACTCCATAAAAAGTATACCATAAATGAAAAGAAAACTCCATCTTACGATGAAGTCACTTTAAATTTCAATCAATTTATTATTCTCCATGTTTTTCTTTGATTGCGGCTTGTACCACAGTCAAGTTCGGGATGCACTTGATATTTACACATAAATCTTCTTTGAAGACTTATTTCATCAATAACATACAAATTAATTATATCACAATCGCCAATTAACAAAAATACC
>CANQFH010000054.1 GCA_947598425.1 uncultured Bacilli bacterium
TTAACTATCTCTCTATTAGTATTACCTAATACATTAGTTATTTCTTTTGGTACTTCTTCTTTAGTTATTTTATTAAGTCGAATAGCATCTTCAATATCTTTTCCTAAGTATGCAATCATATCACTTATTCTTACTACACAACCTTCTAAAGTCATTGATCTTAACTTCTTTAATAAACTTTGATCATGATAACATTTATTATATTGTTCTAAAAATTCATTAACACTCTTTTTAACTGGAGTATAATTACCTAATACAAATTCACCATTATGACACATAATAGCATCTAAAACCGGTACTGTAATATTAGCGCCTTCACCATGATTTTCAATATTCATTAAGATGCGCACACTTTGAATATTATGATTAAACATTCCTTCATTATTTTCTAAACTAAGATCATTTAAGATTTTTTCACCAACATGACCAAAGGGAGTATGTCCTAAATCATGGCCTAAAGAGGCTGCTTCGATTAAATCTTCATTTAAGTTTAATGCTCTACCAATAGTTCTAGCTATTTTACTTACAAATTGCACATGAGTCATTCTTCTACTTATATGATCATTATCTCCATGAGTAAATACTTGAGTTTTATCTAAATATCTTGTATATGATAAAGTGTAAATAATACGATCAATATCCCGATAAAAACTAGGTCTAAAGTCATTGTCTTCAGGTTTTAATCTAATACCTTCTTCATATGAAGTAGCATATTTACTAAGGTTTTTAATTTCCATATTTTTTCTAAGTTCATCTAACATAACGTACCTCAAAACCATTGTAATATAATTAAAACTTTTTGTCTATAGAAAAAGAAAGAGAATCTTCCCTTTCTAAATTAATTTATTAAATATTTTCTAATTCTACTCCAACTACTTTTTATATACCAGCATTTTGCATTGTAATACCATATAATACATCAGCATATTCCATCATTCTCTTCTTATGAGTAATTAAGATATATTGGTTATCATTCTTTCTTTTATTTAAATATTCTCCAAATAAATCTACATTAGCTTCATCTAAAGCAGCCTCTACTTCATCTAAAATAATAAATGGTACTGGAGTTACATTTAAAATAGCGAACAACAAACAAATTGATGCTAAAGACTTTTCACCACCAGATAGGCTTTGAGTACTATGAAGTCTTTTACCTGGAGGAATAATATGCATATCTACTCCAGTATTTAAATAATCATTCGGATCAGTTAATTCTAATGTTCCAAGACCTCCTTGAAACATTATTTTAAATACTTTACTAAATTCTTCACTAATTTTAGTAAAAGTAGTTTTAAATTTATCAATCATTATTTTATCCATATCTTCAATTATATTATATAGATTATTCATAGATATCTCTAAATCACTTCTTTGATTAGTTAAAAATTCATATCTATTATTAACTCTTTCATATTCTTTAATACTACCTGTATTAACTTCTCCTAAATTCTTAATTAAACTTTTTAATTTATTAACTTTACTACGTGCTAAATCTTCAGTTATATCTAATTCATAATTACTTTTAGCATATTCATAAGTCATATTATATTCTTCATTTAAAGTAAGTAATAAATTATCTAAATTAACATTTATTTTAGCTAAATTAACACTAGTATTATTATATTCATTACTTATTTTACGATATTCACTATTATATGTAGATACTTTATCTTCTAAATCTTTGATTTCATTATTTATATTATCTTTTTTATTTTTTAATTCTTCTATATTTTGTTCTAATTTTTCTTTTTCAATATCTAAATTATTTAATTTAACCATTATATTATTAATATTCTCATTAATATTATCTTCTTTTAAATTATTTAGACCTTCTATATCATTTTTAACTATTTTTAATTTATCTTCTAAATTATTTAAAATATTTAATTTATTATCTTTAGTAGTATTGATATTTATAATATCTATACTACTTTGATTTAAATTATTACTTAATATGATATATTCATCATTTGTTTCTTTAATTAATTTATTTAAATCAGTTATTTTATTATTTACTTCTTCTAAATTACTTTGATATTTATCTAATTCTAATTTTAAATTTAAATTATTACTTTTATTTAGAGTACCTCCAGAAATAGAACCTCCAGCATATATAATTGATCCATCTAATGTTACTACCCGATATTTATACTCTAATATTCTAGCTACCATATTCATAGTATCGATATCTTTAACTACTATAACATTACCCATTTGATTTTCAATAATATTTTGATATTTAGAATCATAATTAACTAAATCCGAAAGAATTCCAATATAACCATTAATTTGCTCTACTCTATTTTTAACATCATTATTAATATATCTAGATTTAATAATATTTAAAGGTAGGAAAGTTGCTCTACCTAAATGTTTTTCTTTTAAATAATTAATTGCTTCTTTAGCACAGGATTCATTATCCACAACTAAATTATTTAAAGAACTATTTAATACTACCTCACAACTAGTTAAATATTCATTAGGTATTTCTAAAATATTACTTATGGTATTATGAATTCCTTTTAATCTAGGATTATTTAAAATATTTTTAATACTTATTGGAATTTTTTCATTATTTAAAATATTATTTTCTAATATATCTATTCTATTTTCTAAATTATATTTTTCATGATTTAATTCATCTAATTCATGATTATAAGTATTCTTTTTACTAACAATATTTTTATATTCATTATTTATTTTATTATTTTCAATATTTTTTTCTTTTAAATTATTATTTAAAATATCAATTTCATTATTAATTACTTCTAAATCTTTGATTATATTTAATTCTTCTTCTTTTAAATTAATTAAATTATTTTTAACTTTATCTTCACTATATTCATATTTATAACGTTCTAATGATATTCTTTTTTCACTATTTAATAAAGAAGCCTCTTCAGTTAAAGAAACTAATTTTTTATTATTTATACTTATTTCATCATCTATTTTATATATAGATAATTTTAATTCTTCTAATTTATTTTCTTCACATCTTTTTTGCATGTTATCTAACTGTTTTTGTAATTCTTCTTCTTGTCTTTTTAATTCTTTATATTCCTTATTTAAATTAGTAATATCACTAGCTATTAAAGATATTTCAGTATTTTTTAATTCTCCCGTATATTCTAAATATTTAGTAGCAATACTTGCTTGTTCTTTTAAAGGCTCTAATGATGTTTCTAATTCCTCTATTACTAAATTAATACTATTTAAATTATCTTTAGTTTTATCTAATTTTTTTAAACTTTCTTCTTTTCTCTTTTTATATTTAACTACTCCGGCAGCACTTTCAATAATATATCTTCTATCTAATGGCTTACCATTTACTATATCAGTAACTGTACCTTGACTAATAATATTATAATCGTTACTTGAGGCTCCTTTATCTATAAATAAATCTGTAATATCTTTTAATCTAACTTTAACATTATTTAAATAATATTCATTTTCCCCATTTTTATAAACACATCTTTTAACTTCAACTTCTTCATAGGGAGTATTTAAATACTTATCTTTATTATCAAATACTAAAGATACTGAAGCTTTATTTAAAGCCTCTTTATATTCTGAACCACTAAAAATGACATCACTCATTGCATTGCCACCCCGAAGGGATTTAACTGATTGTTCTCCTAAAACCCAACGAATCGCATCAACTATATTACTCTTGCCACTTCCATTAGGACCTACAATCGCAGTAATTCCTTTATTAAATTCAAAAACCGTTTTATTAGCAAATGATTTAAAACCATCTATTTTAATACTCTTTAAATACATAAATACACCTACTTAACAGATTTTTTATAAGCATCAAAAGCGGCATGTTGTTCTGCTTCTTTTTTACTTTTACCTTTTCCCCTGCCATAAATAACATCATCTATTTTAACTTCAACTTCAAAAGTTTTATTATGAGCTTCACCATATTCATTAACTAAAACATATTCTAAACTCTTACGATCTGTTTGTACGTATTCTTGTAATAAAGTTTTATAATCTCCAAAAAAGACAAAATCTTTTTCAATATAAGGCACCACTACTCGATATATATATTCTTTAGCTTTAGCGATACCATATGTTAAATATATGGCTCCTAAAAAGCTTTCAAAAACATCAGCAATAATGGTATCATTAATATTACCTTGTTGACCATGACCAACTTTAATTAATTTATCTAAACCAATTTCTTTAGCATAGTAAGCTAATGCTTGTTCACAAACAAAACTAGCTCTTTTCTTAGTCATTATTCCTTCTTTATATGAAGTATTTAAATAAAAGTATTCACTTGTAATTAGTTCTAAAACAGCATCACCTAAAAATTCTAATCTTTCATAATTTTTAACACCCTTATGTTCATTAGAATAACTACTATGGGTAAATGCTTCATCTAGTAATTCTTTTTTTATATCTTGTAGATTGTACTCTTTTAAAAATCCCATAATAATCACCATAAAAAGTATATCATAATTTTTAAGAATTTACATCTAAAAAAGAGAATTAACTTCTCTTTAAAAAATCTCAAGATGCTAACGGAAGCCTCCGCCTCCGCCACCACCACCGAAGGAGCCACCGCCACCTCCGCCGGAAGAAAATCCGCCACCACCAGATGAATAACTTTCAGCACGGGATCTTGCTGCACTTGCAGCACTAACACCTTCAGCAGATATACTATGAATAAATATAATATCACTATAATAATCTTCAGTAATAACATCAGGATATAATTTTTTAAATTCTTTAGCTACTTCTTTAGCAATACCAAATATTTGGGCATACATTAAATATTCTTCCCATAATACAACTTCAATCGCTTCTCGATCTTTAATATTTGAAAAATCTTTTAAGAATTTTCTTAGCCCCGCCATCTCTATAGCATTTTTGCTCATACTCTCATCTACAATATAAGCATCACTAAATACTTTCTTTTCTACTTTAATTAATCCTTCATTTACAAAAACATCAGTTTCATTATCGATTACTTGATTAAACCATTTTAATATCTTATTATAATTTTTCTTACACCATTTGGTAAATTCATAACTTTCTAATATTCCATCAACACTAGATTCCACCATCATATCAAATAATAATTTTTCTTGTAACGATAAGTTATCACTACTAATAAATTTAATAGCTTTTTCCTCTTTAAATTCTAAAATAGCAGATTTCGAATTTTGGATTTTAACTTCTTCTTTATTTTTATTAGAAATAACAACATTTTCAATATTTTTATTTTTCAACCATTTTAGAAGAATGGCCCCTAAAAAATCAGTATCTTTCTTAATTAAATCATATTGACAAGCGACCCAGTAAGCTTTAAAAATATCTTTATTACAAGGTAAATCTCTAAAATAAGGAACATCTTTTAGTTTTTTAGCATTTTTATAAAATTTTAAATTCTTAGTTCCATATTTAGCTTTTTGAGATACAACTACAGTAACAATAACTGCCACGATTATTGGAATTAATGATACAAAAGTAGTAAAAATCTTCAATATAATATTCAAAAAAGAATTCTTTTTATATGCTGTAGCCCCTTCATTAGCTAAATTATAATAATAATCAAAATTATGCTCTAAACTAACTCTAGTTTGAAAAGTATCTTTAGGAAACTTAACTAAAACTGTCATATATTCATCACTAGATAGGCCATCTTCACTAACAAGTTCAATATAACCATCATAGACATAAGCTAGTCCTCCATAATTACCATAACCCCATACATCTAGAGTATCACTATATCTAAAGTCACTATATATTTTTATTTTAACATAATCTGGTTCTTCCGATAAATCATAAGGTATTAAAGTCCAATAAACCATATCAGTATCTGAAGTACTACTTACAAAATTAGTAATAGTATATTTCATTGTATAAGTATTATTACCATATTTACTAATACCAAAACATAATTCATACCCATTATCTATTTCATGTAATCCCGCTTGATATTTCTTTCTATCAAAAGATGCATTAATATCCCAGTTATTTATAGTTGTATAATTAGTATTATTTAAAGATACTGTAAAATCTTTAATTTCACTTTCTCCTAAATTATAATATGGCTTATAAACTTCGGTTCCTTCATTAACATAAGTATCCCATATTTCAGTAATATGAGCATCACCATAATTATCAATATATATATCCATATTGATACTTTTAATATCATTGGCGTAAACTATTTCAATAAAAAAGAAACTAAATAATAAACATATTAAATAATTAATTTTTTTCATCTATTCACCTACTTAAAAAGGCATTTGCAATGCCTTAAAATTTAACTTCAACATTTGCTCTTTCAGACTCTTGAGCTTTAAAATATTCATGCTTTTTAAATCCAAATATATTAGCAATAATGTTAGATGGAAACATTTCTATTTTATTATTTAATTTTAATACTGAATCATTATAGAATCCTCTAGAATAAACAATTTTTTGTTCTATTTCTGAAAGTTCATTTTGTAAATCCATAAAATTTTCATTAGCTTTTAAATCTGGATAACTTTCTGTTAATGCAAATAATTTACTGATGGCTTTAGTAAGTTCACCATCGGCCTCTAATTGACCAGAAGTATCACTTGCACTGACATAAGCATTACGAGCTTTAACTACTCCCTCTAAAGTTCCCTTTTCATGTTTAGTATAACCTTTAACTGTTTCTACTAAATTAGGTACTAAGTCAAATCTTCTTTTTAATTCAACATCAATTTGACTCTTTTGATCATCAACTTGATTTCTTAATTTTACTAAATTATTATAAACTCCAACTACATAAAGAACAATTAAAACAAGTATAACAATAATTACAATTAACCATATTGGCATAAATCATTCCTCCTTATAAATAATATACCTATATTATTATTTTTTGTCAATGTATAATATTATACATTTTTTGCTTTGACAATATCATTTTATCCGAACTTGAAGTCCCAAATGGAAAAAATATTTAGGACACCTATAACTATTTATTTCTAGAAATATTTAAAATAATACCGATGCTTACCATACTCACTAGTAAACTAGAACCACCATAGCTTAAGAAAGGAAGTGTAACCCCAGTAACAGGTATTAACCCTACTACTACCATTAAATTTAAACTAGCTTGAATAATTAAACCAATGGCCAAACCAAAAGCTAAATATTTGCCAAATAAATCTTTACTTTTTAAAGAAATACTAACCCCTCGATAAAAGATAAACATAAAAATACCAGTAACAATCAAGACTCCTAAAAAGCCTAATTCTTCACTAATGATTGAAAAAATAAAATCTGTTTGAGGTTCGGGTAAATAGAAATATTT
>CANQFH010000055.1 GCA_947598425.1 uncultured Bacilli bacterium
ATTATGGTTATACTTATTACCAATAACATTAATACCAAGTACTTCTTTCTTATTTTATTATTCATCTTTTAGACTCCCTATCATCTATTATCTTTATTATATAATACCCCCCCCGGAGTCAAGAATTTACGATTTTTTTTATTATTTTATTGTAAATTAAAAAGATAGTCACATAAATCGTAACTATCTTATTTGGCTTTTTATAGTGTGAGTTTTAGCATGTTTCTTATGTTTTATATATCAATCCTCCTTACACTTTAATAATATCTTTTTTATATGAAAATTTAGTGTTAAAAAAGAGAAAATTTTATAAATTAATTCTAAAATAGAATGTAGAACCATGATTTATTTTACTCTTAACTCCATATTCAAAATTATGTTTATTTAATATTTCTTTTACTATCGATAAACCTAAACCAGTACTAACAACATTTCTTTGATGATTCTTATCATTCTTATAATACTTATCCCATATATATGGTATTTCTTTAGATTTAATACCTTTACCTGTATCTACTATTTCCACTAAATAACTATTCTCTTCTTTAATAACATTTATTTTAACTAACTTATCATCTCCAGTATAATTAATTGCATTATTAAGTAAATTATATATAACTTGATTTATTTTTTCTTTATCAGCTTTAACTATCGCTTTTTTAGGCATATTAACTTCAAAATTATATTTTTCTAAATATTCCATTACTTCATATTTTTTAATAATCTTCTTAATTTCTTTAACTAAGTCATATTCTTCATAATTATACATATAACTATCATTTTGAACTTTAGATAATTCTAAAACATCATTAACTAAATTAGTAAGTCTATCAGATTCATCTATAATAATATCTAAATGTTCATTCATTTTCTTTTCATCTTTATAAGATATATCTTTAATCATTTCTGCATAAGCTTTAATCATTGTTAATGGCGTTTTTAAATCATGACTAACATTAGCAATTAAATCTCTTTTAACTTCATCATTTTTATTTAACTCAACTTGAACATCTTCTAAAGTTTTAGATAATTCATCTATTTCTAATATACCATTCTTAGGATATTTGATATTATATTTACCTTCTCCTAGTAGTTTAGCTTTTTTAGTTATTTCTCTTATAGGTTTAGTAACTTTACTAGCTATAAAATAAGAGATAAAAATAGAACAAATAATTATTAATAATATAAAATATATAACTTGACTTTTGAATATTTTAATAAAAGTAGAAGAATTTTCTAAATTACTATAAATAAAAATATTTTTATTATTAGATTTAAATGCATATAATATTCCTTTAGTATTAGTAATGGGATTATTTATTTTATAATAATCACTACTAACATTATTATTTATAAAATTATTTATTTTTTTATTAACATTACTATTATTCTTACCAAGCAAACAACCTTGTTGTAAAGTATTAAAGTTAAAAGAGATATTATTATTATCAATAACACTTATACATATTTCATTTTCATATGCTAATTTCTCTGATAATATATAGATATCATCTTTACTATCTTTGTAAGTTTCTATAACATTATTTAACTTCTTTATTTGATAATTACGATATAAACTATTAAAAAATAAAGATTCAAAAACCCATATTAAAATAATTATACTAATATTAAATATTAATATAAATAATAATGTTTTAAATTCTATTCCTTTAACTTTACTCTTTATATTCAATTTTATAACCCATTCCTCTGACAGTTTTAATTAAATTACGATATTTACCTAATCTAGCTCTTAAAGTCTTAATATGAGTATCTACAGTACGATCATCACCATAAAAGTCATATCCCCAGATATTAGATAATAAATTTTCTCTAGATAAAGCAATATTTTTATTTTGTATTAAATATTTTAATAAATCATATTCTTTAGGAGTTAATTCTATTAATTTATTATCTATATATACTTCATGAGCCAAATCATCTACTTTAATACCTGCTAAAGATATAGTATCATCTTTAATATTTCTCTTAGTTATTGCTTTAACTCTTGCTACTAATTCTTTAGGACTAAAAGGTTTAGTTACATAATCATCTATACCTAAATCAAACCCAATTAATTTATCATATTCTTCACTTCTTGCTGATAACATAATAAAAGGAATATCTTTAATTTTTTTAATTTCTTTACAAGCTGTATAACCATCCATTTTAGGCATCATTATATCCATTATGACTAAATCAATATTATTATTCTTTACTATTTTAATAGCGTCTTCTCCATTACTAGCTTCATAAGTTTTATAATCATTTAAAATTAAATATTCTTTAATAACATCTCTGATTAATTTTTCATCATCTACTATTAAAATATTCATAAACTTCACCTATAGATAATAGTATATCATAATTGTGAAAACTAAATGATAATTATTTAAATAATTGAATTAATATATATAGTTATACTACTAATATTATTAAGTAACGTATTTGGAGATATACTTTGGTCAGAAACTATTCCTACTCCATAATTATTATTATAATGACTATCACCATAACTAACAAATTCTTTATTAATACTTATATTATACATCTTTGCAAATTCTTCCACTTCACTAGCACTTCTACCTATAAAATTAGGCATTTTAACTTCATCATTATTAGTATTAGTTTTTAAACCTTTACCTGCTACTTTTTGAGTATAGGGATTATTAGCATCAAAGTTAAAATCAGTTATCTTTTCTACACTTTCTTGTTCTAAATTAATTTTCATCATTTTAATAATATCATCTAAACTATTTTGATAATAACCTAATACTTGAGCATAAGTACCACTTTTTTCATTATATACTTGATTATCATATACTTCTAAATAAGCTTTTTGAATTACTAAAGCATCTTTAGAAGATATTAAATTTAATACCATATCTTTTAATATATTATAACTAGATAATATTTGACTTCTAGTTAAATTAGTAGAGATATTTTTGGAAATAGCAGCTAAAATGTCCTTAAAATCAGTTACTGTATTTAATGATACTAAACGTTTAGTTAAAGCTTCCACTATTAATTGTTGGTTTTGAATTCTTTGTAAATCCCCAGTTGGAAGTGAATGACGATGTCTAGCATATGCTAATGTTTGCTCGCCATTTAAATGTTGGTAACCTTCTTTTAAACAGATTTGATTCGAAAAATCTCTATTACTATCTTGTTCACAGAAAGGATATGTAACTAAAACATCAATACCATTTAAAGCCTCAACTAAATCTACTACTCCTTTAAAATTAATTTTAGCATAATAATCAATATCAATTCCCATTAATTCTTTAATAGTGTCCATTACACAAGAAACTCCTCCGACTGAAGATGAATTTATTCTAGCTTTAGAATTATTTCTACAACTAATTGGAACATATAAATCTCGAGGAATACTAAAGATAGTAGCATTTAATGTCTTAGGATTAAAAGTTATTAACATTAAAGTATCACCATTAAAAGAATCTAATTGTTCTATATTATCACTAGTAGAATCTACTCCCATTAATAATACGGTAAAAGGTTTATCTAAGGTTTTATCATTAGTACTTTCTACTTTATCAACATATTCAGTAGTTTTCTTATATACTATTTTAGTTTTATCTTCAATATCATTATAACCTAAATCATTAAAATAATTTAAATAATCAGAAGGAACAAACATCGAATCAATTCTTTTAGTAAGTAAATCATCTAACATATTCTCATAACTAGTATAATCATTTATTTCATAATCTAATTTATGATCATTAATTATTTCTTTAGATATAATATTACCTTCAATATCTTCATTATTATCAATAATACCACTTGTTCTAATATTAGCATTATCTGTATCATTTAACGCAATTAAATAACCAGTATAATAAGTAGTACTATTATTAGACATATTTCCTATTTCACCATATAAAGTATTAATAAAATAAGTTACTCCCACAAATAAAATACTGATTACTAAAGTTAAACTTGATAATAAATAATATTTAACTTTATGTTTACTCATTATATAACTATAACCTTTATAAGTATAATAAATACCATAGATAGTCATAATAAATAAAATTATTATTCTTATTAAAGTTTCAATACCATCTAATTTTAATAATGCTAACATACATAAAAAATAAGTGCTAATAAATAAAATAATTGTTATTAAATATATAATTAATTTAACTTTATTAGTATAAAATAATCTTTTCAACTTCCTTTTCACTACTTAATCTACTCCTTCATATGCTACAACAAATAATTTATTATCTTTATTTATTAAAGTAATATTACCTTTAGTAGGATAATCATTATTACTTTCATACTCCCAACTAATATTAACATTATAAGCATCATATTCTACTTCATTATAAGTATATTTACTACTTTCAATACTGTAATCTAGAATATCTTTTACTATAGGATATTTATCTCTCTTAGTAGTGTTTTTATCTTCCATATATTTATATAATGTATCTGATACATTTAATTTATAATTATCAAGTATTTCTGGAAGAACATATTCACAACTACCTACATCATATTTATTATCTTTATTATTCATAGTAAATAAATCAATAATAAATAACTTACTTAAATATTCAGCATATTTTTCATAATCAATATCATTACTTTCTAATACTTTTTTTAAATTAACAAAATTATCTTTCATTAACTTACTATCTCTATCTTCTAAGGTATAATCATAATTATTAATACTCATAATTTTTTCATAATTAGAGACTGAATTATTAGTTTTTTTGAATTGCCAAAAGATTAAAGCCACTACTAACAAAATAATTAATAATACAATTATTTTTAACATTACTTTAAATCTTTTGCGCATTATTATTCACTTCCTACTTCCTTTTTAAATAAATCATAATTAATAATATCATTACCTATTTCTAAAGCTTCTTCAGTATAGGCAATATTCTTTTCTATATAATCGCTTTCTATTATTATTCCCTCTTTTAATTTTTTATAATCACCAGTTGAATTATTTCGATATATTTTACTTGTTAAAAAGTTACCATTAGGGAATATTACAATATTATCATCTTTAATATTAAAGATATCATGTCCTAAAACATAAGGGTTATCGATACCTAACATGTTATATAAAGTTGGAGCGGCATCATACATACCCATGATTGTATCTACTCTTTTATTAAATACTTTCTTTAACTCTGGATTTTTAGTCCAAATGATAAGTGGTGTTTTCTTATTTAAGTTGTGATCATAGCTATCATAAGGGATATATGTTGGATCATCATCGCTTTTTAATTCTCCAGTTAAATAATCATAATTATATAAATAATTCATATCTTTATAACTCATTTTAGCATCGTGATCACCATAGAAAACAAAGATGGTATTATTAAAGTGACTATTACTATTAATATAAGAAATAAAATCTCCTATAGCTTCATCAGCATAATGACTACTAACTATATATCTTCCAATATCTCTACCACATAAATAACATGTGCTTACTTCTTCACCTAATTCATTTGTATAATAATCGGCTAAATCTAAATTAAATCTTTCATTATAACTAAATGGTGAGTGATTAGATAAAGTTATAATTGTTCCAAAATAATTTTGATTGTTGTCTTCAATTAATTCTAACTTTTGAATAGCTTGTTCAAAGAACATTTTATCATTAATACCTAGACCAACAACATCTTCATCAGTATAAGTAAATGTTTCTTTAAAATACATATCAGTATAACCTAATTGAGGATGAATATTATTTCTCTTCCACATTGAAGCCGCATTACCATGCATACTAAAGGTATTATAACCACGCTCTTTTAAGAAAGTTGCCATGGTTCTAAATGTGTTATGTGGGTGATTAACAAAGACAGTTCCTCCAGTTGAAGGAAGTAGTCCTGTTAACATGATATATTCGGCATCCGAAGAAGTTCCGATGGATACTTGAGGATAAAAGTTACTAAAGAACATTCCTTCCTTAGCGAGTTTATTTAGATTTGGAGTAACTTCAGTCCCATTAAATTCTAAGTCCATTAAAAAGTCTTGCATACTTTCCATATGAATATATACAATATTATAACCATTTAAAATATTAGTATATTTATTTTTACCATTATATTGTAATCTTTCTTCGGAAGAAAAATAAGATTTAAAATGGTCAAGTGCTTTTTCTTCACCAAATAAGCTATTAATTCTAGGAACGACAGTTTGACAAACATCTTGAATTTGATACATAATAATACCAAATCTTTCAACAATTAAAGAACCATTCCAGTTTTTAATTAATCGACTATAATCAGTGGAAGTAGCATTCATAAGAGAATAACCAATAAATAGGCCGGATACAATTACAGTAGATATAAACATGGTTTTCTTTCTTTCAATTTTAGCCATTAAATTATAATAACTAGATGATCTTAAATGAGTATGAATATAATAAAAAAGTAAGGGTTCGATTAAATAAATGAAGTCAATTAATCTTAATTTATCAAAAATGGAATCGGTAACAGTTTCAGCTTGAGATAAAGTGGATAATTGTGTTAGTGAAGCAAAACCTTCATAAAAAGTAAAATAAACAGAATTAACTATTTCAATAAGAGAAAAAATAATTAAACAAGTTAAAAAATATTTAAATTGATTTTGGGGTTTTATTAAATAAGCAAAAGAGCCGATTAAAAGAACAATGCCTAAATCAATGCAAAAGGGATAAAAAGCAAAATAATTGCCTATAGTAAGTCCCCTTAACATTACAGCGCCGAATAAAGCTAATATTGAATATGATAAAAATAAACGATTTGTATATATATATTTAATAATCAGTTTAAATAATTGATTTAATTTTTCTTTAATTATTTTCATTTCCTACCTTCTTCAAAGAATATTATAACAAGTTTAATAAATATTAGCAATTATTGTTGCAAAATTATTAAAAATTTGATATTATCAATATGTATTCGATTTGCAGGTGTAGTTTAATGGTAGAACTATAGCCTTCCAAGCTATTAACGTGGGTTCGATTCCCATCAC
>CANQFH010000056.1 GCA_947598425.1 uncultured Bacilli bacterium
CTAAAAGAGGAGTACCTCAAATTGAAGTTACTTTTGATATTGATGCTAATGGTATTGTTAATGTTAAAGCTAAAGATTTAGGTACTGGAAAAGAACAATCTATTACAATTACATCAAGTACAAATCTATCTGATGATGAAATAGATAAGATGGTTAAAGAAGCTGAAGCTAATAAAGAAGCTGATGAAAAGAGAAAAGAAGAAGCCGAAGTTAGAAATAATGCTGATGCGATGATTTTCCAAACTGAAAAAGCTTTAGAAGACTTAGGTGATAAAGTCGATAGCAAAGATAAAGAAAAAGCTGAAGATTTAGTTAAAGAATTAAAAGAAGCTTTAGAAGGATCTGATATCGATAAGATTAAAGAAAAGACAGAAGAATTATCTAAGAGTGCAATGGATTTAGCTGCTAAGGTATATCAAAATGTTAAACCTGAAGGCGATGATTCTAAAGATAAAAAAGATGATGTTGAAGAAGCTAAATTTGAAGAAAAATAATAGATGAGTTTAGGCTCTAGAAATAGAGCCTTACTTTTAGTTAAAGGAAGGTTTTATGGCTAAGAAGAGAAAAGAATTTAAAGATAAATACAAATGGAATGTTAAAGATTTATATAAAAATGATGAAGAAGCATTAAAAGAAATAGAATATTTAAATAAAAAGATAGATGAATTAAAACAATATGAAGGACATATTTTAGATAGTCATACTAATTTATTAAATTTATTAGATTTAGATAGTGATTTATCTTTACATATAGAAAGAGTATATACTTATGCTCATATTAATAATGATGCTGATACTTTAGATGAGTATTATCAAGAATTATTTGGTAAAGTTCAAAATATGTATACCAAATATTTAAAAACATCAGCATTTATTGTTCCAGAATTATTAGAAAAAGATTATAAATTAATAGAGAAATATTGTAAAGAAGAAGAAAAATTAAATAAATATAAAAAAGTTTTAAAAGAAATATATAGAGATAAAGAACATATATTAAGTAATGAAGAAGAGCAAATAATTGCTAATTATTCGAAGTTAATGGGCTCATTTGAAGAAATAATGGGAGCCTTAACTGATAGTGATTTTAAATTCGATAATATTATTGTTGACGGTAAAGAAGAAGAATTAACTGAAAGCAATTATGCTATTTACCTACATAATCCTAATCCTTCAGTACGTCGTGATGCCTTTAAATCTTTATATAAAACTTATGCTAATTTTAAGACAACTTTAGCAGCAGTACTTCGAAATGAAGTAGAGAAAAATGTTGTTAATGCTAAATTAAGAAAGTATCAAAGCAGTTTAGAAGCATCTTTATTTCATGATGAAATAGCTAAAGAAGTATATACTAATTTAATTAGATCTGTTCATAATAATTTAAAATCTTTATATAAATATTGGGAATTAAAAAAGCAAGTATTAAAATTAGATGAATTACATATATATGATACTTATGCTTCAGTTACTAATAATTCTAATAAGAAATATAGTTTTGAAGAAGCTCGAGATTTAGTATTAAAGATAGTTAGCCCTTTAGGGGAAGATTATGTCAAAGATATAACTAAAGCCTTTGATGATAATTGGATTGATTCATGTAATAATGAAGGCAAAAGAAAAGGTGCTTATTGTACTGCTTGTTATGATGTTCATCCTTATGTATTATTAAATTATGAACAAGAAATAGAAGATATATCTACTCTTAGTCATGAATTAGGTCATGCCATGCATTATTACTATGCTTGTCAAAATCAAAGTTTCCAAGACTATGGTTATAGCATTTTTGTAGCAGAGGTAGCTAGTCAAGTTAATGAAATATTATTAAGTCGTTATTTACTTGATCATAGTGATGATAAAAATGAAAAAATTAAAATTATAGATGATTTATTACAAAAATATAAAGCTACTATATATCGTCAAACAATGTTTGCTGAATTTGAATTATATATTCATGAATATACAGAAGCTGGTGGCATTTTAACTAGTCAAAATATGTGTCAAAAATATTTAGAATTAAATAGATTATATTTTGGGGATAATGTTATAATAGATGATGAAATAAAATATGAATGGGAAAGAATACCTCATTTCTATATGAATTTTTATGTTTATCAATACGCTACGGGATTTGCTGCAGCAATTTTGTTAGCCAATAAGATATATGAAAAAGATCTTGTTACTAGAGATAAATATTTAGAATTCTTAAAATTAGGGGCTACTAAAAAGCCAATAGAATCTTTAAAAGTAGCTGGAGTAGATATGTTAGATAGTAAAGTTATGGATGAAGTAATTAAATTCATGGATGAATTAATTAAAGAATATCAAGAACTTATAGGAAGTGAAGAAAATGAATAAAAAAGATTACTATGAAGTTTTAGGGGTATCTAAAGATGCTTCTGATGAAGAAATCAAAAGAGCCTTTAGAGTATTAGCTAAAAAATACCATCCTGATGTCAATAAAGAACCGGGAGCAGCTGAAAAATTTAAAGAAATCGGAGAAGCTTATCAAGTTTTATCAGATAAAACTAAAAGAAGTCAATATGATCAATATGGCCATGCTGCATTTGATAATGCTGGTGGTGGCTTTGATATGGGTGATATTAACTTAGATGATATTTTATCTAATATCTTTGGTGGTGGCTTTGGTGGTTTTTCATCTTTTGGTGGTTTTAGTGGCTTTGGCGGTGGCTCTAAAACTAGAGCTCGTCGAGGCGAAGATATGTTACTCAAAGTAAAACTTACTTTTGAAGAAGCCGTATATGGTTGTGAAAAAGATATTAAAGTATTAGTAACAGATAATTGTGATAAATGTAATGGTAAGGGCGGTTTTGGAGAAGTAACTTGCCATACTTGTGGCGGTGTTGGTGTCATTAGAGAAGAACAAAGAAGCCTATTTGGTATCATGCAAACTCAAAAAATATGTCCTGATTGTTCAGGTTCTGGTAAAACATTTAAAGAAATATGTACTAAATGTCACGGTACTGGCCAAGTAAGAGAAAATAAAACTTTAACAATAAGTATTCCTGCCGGTATTAATACAGGTAATCAATTACGTTTAAGCGGTAAAGGTGCTGCTGGTATTAATGGTGGCGAAAATGGGGATATTTATTTAGAGTTTGAAGTTGCAGAACATAAATATTTTGAAAGACATGATGATGATATTTATTTAGAAATACCAACTTTAACAGGTAATGGTTATATTGAAATCAAACCGGGAACTCAAAATTATACTAAATTAAAATTAAAAGGAAAAGGAATTAAAGGATTAAATAGTAAAGTAGCGGGAGATATGTATGTAGTAGTTAATGTTATTATTCCAACTAAACTTACTAAAACTCAAAAAGATTTATTAAAAGAATTAGCAGAAACTGACTTAGAAAGTGAAGATGAATTTAAAGATTTTAGAAGATCTTTGAAATAATCTCACTTTCTTTTTAATTTTTAGTTACAATAAATTGACATTATTTGTCGATTTATATATAATGTTTAATATAGGGTGATGGTAAATGAGTAATATATCTTTAGTAAAATTAAAGATGAAAACAATATATAAATCTTTTTTATCATTAATTGGTTTATTAATAATTTTAACAAGTGCCGTTGGGGTTATGTATTTGTTTTATGATAAAGTAATAGATGCTGATGGTGATATTGAAGTAAATGGTGCTTTATCAATTAATTACATGAGTGGCAAAAAATTTAATGTTGATAATAATAGTCAAACAATTGAATTTTCTGTAAGTAATGCTGGTGATAGTGTTTCTTATTATAATATAGGTTTTGCAAAAATAAGAGGAGAAGGTACTTATAAAATATTATATAATGATAATGAAATATTAAGTGGTAATTTACAAACCACTGATGAAGTGACATCGGAATATATAAGCATAGATGCTAAAGAAACTAAAATATATACTTTAGAATTAAGTAGTGATAGTCATTTAAAAGGGGAACTAAATGTTCGAATCCAAAATAATCATTTAGTAACCTTTGCTGATACTATAATTAAAAATAATCCTCCAGTATTAGATAGTCAAACTAAAGTGGGAAGTGAAGTAGCCACAGCCAATGAAGGATTAATTAAATCTAGTGATGATATTGGCGTATCATATTATTTTAGAGGTAATATTTTAAATAATTATGTTTCTTTTGCTGACAGACTATGGCGAATAGTAAGAATTAATGGTGATGGTACAGTGAGATTAGTATTAAATGACGCTACCGATGTCTTAGCTAGTTACTATGATGATGATAATACTAAGTTTGAATTTGAAACATCTGCTATAAATACTTATTTAGAAGAATGGTTAGATGATAATTTAACTAATTATTTAAATTATATAACTACTTCTAAATATTGTAGTGATATTTCTCATGATGATGCCTATAATTATACTGCTAATATTAGAATTATGACTAATCAAATACCAACATTAAATTGTTTAGGAACAGTTGTAAATAATAATATTGGTTTAATGACTATCGATGAAGTTATCTTAGCGGGAGCTTCTCCTAAAGATAATAATAAAAATTATTACTTATATAATAGTAATATTAAAGATTCATGGTATACCATGAGTGCTGCTAAAGGTAGTGAAAATTCTATTAATATGTTTATGGTCTCATCTAGTGGTGGTATTGAATTAAATGTTGTCGGTAATTTATATCGAAATGTAAGACCAGTAATTACTTTAATTAAGAATATTGAAATGCAAGGTACTGGTACAATCGAAGATCCATATCGTTTAGATGATTGATAATTGTCAAATAAGATGTTATAATAAGTGTCAATATTTGTGATATTAAATGTAAATCAAATATTAGACACTTATTTTAGTTTACATTAAGTGCTACAATGATAGTGGTGATGTTATGAATTTTTTTACCGATGTCTATAAATTTATAAGTTATTTAACTCTAGTAGATATAGTATTCTTTTCGGCCATCGTGGCATTACTTATATTACTAGTGACTTTAATATATTTTATAAAGATAAATAGGGAAGATGATAATGATGATTTACCACCATCTAATGATATAAAAAAAGAAGAAGATGTAAAGATGAATAGAAGTGCAGAAGTTGATATTTTAAATAGTATTCAAAATAATCCTCCAGAAGAACATGAATATAATGATGAAGAAGGGGAATTACTAGATTTAGAAAGTTTAACTAAAAAGTTACAGCAAGAGCAAGAATCTTCAGAAATAGATATTAGAGAATATGAAAAAGATCAAGAAGAAAAAGCTATTATTAGTTATGATGAATTATTGCAAAAACAAAATAGATACGCTATTAACTATGAAAAAGAAGAAGTTATGGATGACTTAGTAGTTAAAAAGGTTAATTTAAATGATTTAGTAAATAAAGATGAATATGAAGAAGCAGTTAATGTAAGAGTTATAAGTTATAAAAGAGAAGAAGCTTTTTTAAATGCTTTGAAAGAACTCCAGAGTTTGCTTAATTAAAGGGTGGTTTAGATGAAGTTTTATATTGAGACTTTTGGTTGTAAAGTTAATTTATATGAATCTAATTATATTAAAGAAGCACTCCTTAATAGTGCTTTTGTTTTGACAGATAATATTAAAGATGCTGATATAATAATTATAAATACATGTACAGTAACTAATACAGCTGATAGTAAATGTAAGAAATTTGTAAGAAGAGTAAGAAGAGAGAATGCTCATAGTATTTTAATAGTATTAGGTTGTAGTGTTCAAAATAATTTTGAAGAATATCAAAACATGGATATAGATATATTATTAGGAAATAATAATAAGAGTAAAATAGTTAATATATTAAATAATTATTTAAGTAATCAAGAGAAGTATTATTATATAAATAATAATCGTAATTTAGAATTTGAAGATATGGAAATAAATGATTTTGAACATACAAGAGCATTTATAAAAATACAAGATGGTTGTGATAATTTTTGTAGTTATTGTATAATTCCTTTTATGAGGGGTAAATGTCGTAGTAAAGAATTTGATAAAATCTTAGAAGAAGCTCAAAATTTAGTTAAAAATAATCATAAAGAAATAGTTTTAACAGGTATTCATACTGGATCTTATCACTATAATAATTATGATTTAGTTGATGTTATTAATGAATTATCTAAAATAGATGGTTTAGAAAGAATTAGATTATCTAGTGTGGAAATAACAGAATTAAATGATAAGTTTATGGAGATGTTAAAGAATAATAGTAAATTTTGTGATCATTTACATATTCCTTTACAAGCTGGTAGTGATGATATATTAAAATTAATGCATCGTAAATATGATATGAAATATTTCTTTAATAAAATTGCCGAAATAAGAAGTATTAGACCTAATATATCTATTACTACTGATATTATTGTGGGATTCCCTGGTGAAGATGAAAGAATGTTTCAAGAAACATATGAAAATGCTAGTAAATTAAAATTTAGTAAAATTCATGTATTTCCATATTCAAAGAGAAATGGTACTGTAGCTAGTAGAATGAAAGATGTTGACGATAAAGAAAAAACTAATCGAGTTCATAAATTATTAGAATTATCTAATATATTGGAAAAAGAATATGAAGATAAATTTATTGGTAAAAAGGTTAGTGTATTGATTGAAGAAGTTAAAGATAATTGTAGTATTGGTCATACTTCAAATTATTTAAGAGTAGTTGTACCTAAAGTATTAGAAAAGAATCAAATATATGAAGTAGAATATACAGGTAATAAAGAAAATTAATAAACTTATTAAGACTTATACTTAGTAAGTTTTTTTATTTGGCTGTAAAAATAAGCAGAAATTCTTGACTCCGGGGGGGGTATTATATAATAAAGATAATATA
>CANQFH010000057.1 GCA_947598425.1 uncultured Bacilli bacterium
CAACTAAGAAATGACACCCCCTTTCATAGTTGTCCAATAAAAAGTGTACATCCCAATAATAAAAAAAATCGCAAATTATTGACTCCGGGGGGGGTATTATATAATGAAGATAATATAGATGATAAAGGGAGTCTAAGATATGAATAATAAAATAAGAAAGAAGTACTTGGTATTAATGTTATTGGTAATAAGTATAACCATAATAGGAATACCAATAAGTTACGCTAATAAAGAATTAGATGTAGTTAGATTAAATGATAAGATAGATAGTAAGATGTTTGCAATGTATATAAGACAAGATAATGATTATGTAAAATATAAAGGTAATACCTTTCCTTATGGTTATGTAATAAATTTTACTAAAAGTTATTGTATAGATAGTAAAGAAGAATTAGTAGAAAATGCTTTGTCAAGAACAAATAATGGTATAAGTGTCAAAAGTAAAGTAGCAGTATATTGTACATTATACTTTGAACCAGCCGAAGCTAAATACTTAATATATAAACCACAAGAAGGAGTAACAGAATGTAATACAGTACAATGTGCCTTAGATGAATTATATGGAATATGGAAAGGGAATGAATAATGAAAGAAATATCTAAAACTTTAAAAAACAATTATAAATTAATAGTGGGAGTATTAATTGGATTAGTATTATCAGTTGGAAGTGTATACGCATTAGACAACATAGCTGCAATAGATAGTGAAGAAGTAAGTTATGATAATACAGAAAGTCATGGAGATTATGAAAATGTTCAAAAATCAATAGATGAATTATATGAAAGAAGTGGAGTTAGTACAACAGAATGGAAAGATCCAATACTAAATGGAGCAGATCCAGTATTAAATGAAGGTTTAATACCAGTAACCATAGATTCCGATGGAAAAGTAAAATATGCTAACTTTTATATACAGAATGGAATCTATGGTTACAAGAGATGGGCGAATGCAGTAATATTAGTATCATCCCCAAGTAAAGAATATACCACAGGAGATGTCATTTTAGAACAAGATATCGAAAGTTATTTTGTATGGATACCAAGATATAAATATAAAGTGTGGGATAAAGGAGAATATATATCATCTATTTCATTTAGTAATATAGCAAATGTAAAAGATGATAGTGTCTTAGATGGAAAATATGCAGTAAGTAATATGTTTGGACATGCAAGGACAATAGATGTAGTATTTGGAGATACAACCAATGTTGCAGAAGGTAATGATGCTAAAAAGAGTGGAACAAGTGGAGATACTAGTGTAAATGTAGATGAATACTTAATTCATCCAGCCTTTACCTTAGGTGATACTGAATTAAATGGGATATGGGTAGGAAAGTTTGAAACAGGATATAAAGATGCAAAAACTAAGGAAGATGCTCAAAAGACTGAACAAGATTCTAAAAAAATAATCATAAAACCCAATGTATATTCATGGAGAAATAATACAGTAAAAAACTTCTTTATGTCAGCATATAAATATAAAGAAGAATTAAAAAGTCATATGATGAAAAATACCGAATGGGGAGCTGTTGCATATCTTTCTCATTCATCCTATGGAATAGGTGGAGAAATAAATATAAATAATAACAATACATATAAAACAGGCTATTCATCATATAATGTTGACCAAAGTACATATAAAGGAACAGAAAGTACAGGAGATGATGGAAAATCTAAGGAATGGAATACATCAACAGGATATTTAGCAAGTACCACAGGAAATATAACAGGAGTGTATGATATGTCTGGTGGTGCTTGGGAGTATGTTGCAGGATATAGAGTAGGTACAACAGAAGTAACTGATAGTGGTTTTGAAGAAACAGAAATAATAGAAAAATATAAAGATTATATAGACAAATATGATTCATCAAGTGATAGAACAACATATAATAAAAGAATACTAGGTGATGCTACTGGCGAATTAGGACCATTTTACTATTTTAAAGATGGTGATGATAATAATCGAAATCATAATAGTTGGTATTCCGACGGCTCTTACTTTATTGGAGGTTCCTATCCATGGTTCACTCGAGGTGGCCTTTGGGACGACGGAGTTTTGGCCAGTCAGTTCTACTTCGGTTGGGCCACTGGTGGTGAGAACGCTAATGGTACTTTCCGTTTAGTCTTATCAATAAGTGAATAATATTTTCCCAATATAAAAAGTAGACTATTTTCTAGCCTACTTTTATCATTTATCTAGTATATATAAAAATAAATAAAGCTAATAATAAACAATATATAGAAAACTTCCATAAACTGCCTTTTTTAACAATATTACTTAACCACTTATAAGATAGATAAGTAACAATTAAGGCTACTAACATTCCTAATAAATATGGTAATAATAAACTTATTGAAGTATTCACTAAATCAGGAACCTTTAATAACATAGTACCAGCACTTACTGGAAAATATAGCATAAAGGTATATTTTAAAGCATCTTCTTTCTTTAAATTACAAAGTAGACATGCCACTAAAACTGTACCACTTCTAGAAATACCTGGAAGAATAGTTATTGCTTGAAATAAACCAATTATAATCGCATCTTTATAAGTAATACTCTTACTATCTTTAGTACCTTTAATATTTCTAACAATATAAAGCATTAATGCCGTAAATAAGAATGTTAAGCCTAATATTCTTAAAGAATTAAAATGACTTTCTAAATAATCATTGAATAAAATACCAGTTATTCCTACCGGAATAGTACTAATAATTAATTTTATGATATAACTAAAACCATCTTTATTATCTTTTCTTTTCTTTTTATTAAATATATAATTAAAAAAGTTTTTAATAAGTTCTATAATATCTTTTCTAAATATAAATAATATTGCTAAGAAGGAGCCAAAATTAGATATTATTTCAAAATTAAAAGAATCATTAAATATTTCAGTATTAAAAATTGTTTTAAATAAAAAAATATGCCCACTAGAAGAAATAGGTAAAGGTTCTGTTATTCCCTGAATAAGTCCTAATACTAGACAAGTTATATATTCCATTAAAATCACCTAATTAATTATATAATATTTTTATAAATTTATAAATAAAATATAATGAGTATGTTAAATATTTGTTTATTTTTAATTGGATGTTTATTTGCAATAATTGGTTTGTTTTTTATAATTTTATATTCAAATTTATTAATTATTGGGTATAGTTTTTTAGAATTTGTTTATTTTATTATTAGAAGTATCTATTGTGATTTATTTTTTATTGGTTTCATACTTATTATTATATCATTAGGAAGGAAATAAAAATGGACTATTACTATGATGTATTATTAAATTTTCAAGAAAAATATTGTATGTTTTATGAATGGGATAAAGATGATGTTATCGATTATATTAAAAAGATTCCTCTTTATCATGTAGATCAAAAAACTTTACAACATTTAATTAGTAAGATTATTCAGGTAAGTTCTAGTTTTTTAAAAGAAATAGAGAATAAAACTAAATTAAAACAAAATAATTATTTAAAATATACTGCTATTTTTAGTGATGGAAAGAATAGTCTTGCTTTAGAATTTAATGATGATGGTTTATGTATAAATAAAAGTAGCTTACTATTGGATGATGAAGTTAATATAAGCGAATTTATGTATAATATATCTATTAGTAAATTAGATTATAAAATAATTAAAGAAGATGTCTTAAATAAAGAAACAAGACAAGAGTTAAAGATTAAAAATATTTTAAAAATAGAAATAAATAATATGTATAATAATCAAGAATATTCTAAATTAAAATATATATACTTAGAATGGTTTAATGAATTATTAGATAATATCGATAAAATGTATGAAAATATGATAAATAAATTAAATGATCATCTTACTATGAAAGAATATAATATCTATGAGTTAATTAAATTATCTTATAATAATGTATAAATTAATGAATATTGTTGAATACTATTAGTAGGATGGTGTGTATGAAGAAAATATTAACTATTTTATTAGTAACTTTGTTATTAACTGGATGTGGTAAAAGTGCTAAGATGGAAGTAGAAAATTATTTAAAAAAATATAAAACTTTAGATAGTGAAGTATTAGTAGATTTAGAAAGAGTAGTGGAAAGTAAAGATTTAAATGAAAAACAAAAAGATAAATATCGGGATGTTTTAAAGAAACAATATAAAGATTTAAGTTATGAAATTATTAAAGAAGAATATGATGCCGATATTAGTTATATTACTGTTAAAATAGAAGTATATGATTTATATAAGGTAGAAAGTGATGCTTCTTATTATTTAGAAAATCATCGTAGTGAATTTGAAGATAATGGTACTTATAATGCTAGTAAATATATGGATTATAAATTAGATAAGATGCAAAATACTACTGATAGAATTAATTATGATATTACTTTTACAGTTACTAAAGAAGATGATGATTATGTTGTAATGCAACCAACAGAAAATGATTTATTAAAAATCCATGGTATCTATAATTATGAATTAAATTAAAAAGAATCTCTATTTTAGAGATTTATTTTTTGGGATTATTTTTAACATAAGAAACATTATTTTTATAATTTCTTTGATAATTCTTTTTTAAAGAAGTATTTTTTCTTTTAGTGCCATTAGCTCTTGTTTTAGTTTTATTATTATTTTTTTTCTTTTTATTGTTTATATTATTTTTATTTTCTTTAATATTATTTTGTTTAGTTGGTTTTTTCTTAGGTTTTACTTCTTTAGTAACTTTTACTTTTTCTTCTTTTATATTATCTTTTTTCTTAGATTTAACTTTTTCTTTTTTAACTTTAACTTTATCTTCTTTTTTAATACCAGTTTTTTCTTCTCTAGATACTTCAAAATAACTAGTAATAAAAACGTAACCAAATATAAAAAGTGTTATAAAATATATAGATATCATAACAATGAAAAAAATATCAATTGTATCAAACGTTTTATTCATATCTATCAATTCCTTTGTTAATATTATAATATATGTTTATTAAAAATAATAGACTAAAAAATGTCAATAAATAATAAATTTTGGCAAAGTTTTTGTCAAGAGATGACTAATTACTATAAAAATATGATAGAATTAAGTAAGGAAGTAGGCATATGATGAAAAATAATATTTTCAAATTATTATTTTTTACTCTTTTTTTATTCATATTAAATATGAATTTTTGTTATGCCGATATTTATCGTGGCAAAATAAATGGTACTGGAGTTAATTTACGAAGTGGTCCAGGTACTAGTTATGATAGTTTAAAAACCTTATCTAACGGTGGCGAATATAATTTAGTTGATAATACTTTATATAAAGATGAAGGTGGTTGTTCTAAAGGATGGTATAAAATATATTATGAAGGAAGTTCAAGTGGTTATGTTTGTAGTGATTATGTCGAAGTATCAACAGTAGTTTATAATGAAAATCCTACTAATGACTGTGAAACAATATATAAAGAAGCCGGTTTTCCTGCTACTTATTGGGGTAGTTTATGTAAATTAAAAGAATCACATAGTAATTGGGATTTTAAACCTATATTTACAGGATTAGATTGGAGTAGTGCCGTTAATTCAGAAGCTGCTTGTGGTAAAAGTTATATTGCTAGTAGTGATTCAAGTAATATCGATACTTCTTGTAAGAATATTTATACTAAGACTTGGTATCCAGCTTCATCTACTGCTGTTGCTTATTATATGGATCCTCGTAATTGGTTAACAGAACAATATATATTTCAATTTGAATATTTAAAATATGATAATAGTTTTGCAAATGCTTATGCTGATGCCGCTAGAGATATTATTGATCATGCGGAATTTTATAAATATCATTTAGGTTTAAATAATGATTTAGGGAGTATCTTAAATGAGGCTGGTAAGAATGTTAATGTTAGTCCAATTTTTATTGCTTCAAGAATATTACAAGAATTAGGATCTGGTACTAGTGAATATGATCTTTATAGTGGAGTATATAAAGGTTATGAAGGTTTTTATAATTTTTATAACTTTGGGGTTAATGATAATTGTGCTGTTACTGGAGGACCAACTGCTTGTGGTCTAGAGTATGCTAAGAAAAATAATTGGTATGGTTTAAAAGTAGCTATAGAGGGTGGTGCTAGTCAAATAGCAAATTCTTATATCAATAAAGGTCAATATACTGGCTATTTACAAAAATTTAATGTATCTCCAACTGATAGTTCTAAATTATATGGCCATCAATATATGACAAATATTGCTGCTCCTTCTAGTGAATCCAAGTCAGCTTATAATACTTATAAAACTTCTGATTTATTAAAGAATGCTTTTGTATTTTATATTCCAGTATATAATAATATGGATAATACACATTATAATCAAAATAATGGTGCTATTGATACTCCCGATAATAAAACTTCTTCAGACTTAGATATTAGTACAATCATTATTAGTAGTGGTTTTAAATATGCTGGTGGTATGATTAGTGGTATTAATCCTAATACATCTATAAATAATGTTAAAAATGCTTTAGAAAGTATAGCGGGTTCTGGTAATGTTACAATTAAAAATAGTAATGATAATATTGTCAATGATGGTTTAATAGGAACAGGATTTAAAGTAACTATTAATAATGCTAAAGTAAGTGAAACAGTAACTGTAGTTATAAATGGTGATACTTCTGGAGATGGAATTATTAATGCTTTAGATTTATTACAAGTGCAAAAGAATTTATTAGGTACATATAATTTAAATGGTGTATATAATATGGCTGGTGAT
>CANQFH010000058.1 GCA_947598425.1 uncultured Bacilli bacterium
AACCCGAACGGATTGATTATATATGTTAAGTTCAAACTATAAAAGTTCGAACAGAAACGTCACTGGAGGAGCCGACCGGATTTGAACCGGTGATGACGGTGTTGCAGACCGGGGCCTTACCACTTGGCTACGGCTCCAAACTAAGAGTATTTAACCCTCAATAACTTAATTCTACACTACTCTTTCATCTTTGTCAATAATTCTCCCGCCAATATATATTATGCTTATTAAATAATTATATTCCCGTTTTCCATTAGGGTTATATGGCCTTTATTAGTATCAGCTTCAATAGTTAAATCACTAGTGCCAATCATAAAATCAACATGAGTATCTGATATATTTAAACCTATTTTTTGTAATTCTTTTTCATCTAATTTTTTACTATTAGAAATACATTCCATAAAACCACTACCAAGGGCAATATGACAAGCAGCATTTTCATCTATTAAAGTACTTTCAAATACTAAATTAGTATTCGATATTGGTGAATTATAATCAACTAAAGCTACTTCTCCAAGCATATTAGCGCCCTTATTATCATTAATAATTCCTTCTAAAATATCTTGACCCTTTTTAGCTTTTACTTCCGTTACTTGACCATTCTTAAATTTAATATAAAACTTATCAATAACTTTACCATTATAAATAAGAGGTTTCGAACTATAAACGATACCATTAGTACCTTTTCGATCTGGAGAAGTAAATATTTCATAACTAGGAATATTAACTAACCATTTTTCACTACTAGCACTAGCCCATATAGATCTCTCTGTTAATTTTATTTCTAAATCTGTTCCTAAAGAATTTTTATAATATAACTTAGTTATCTTTAACTTATTTAATTTTTCTTGCATTTTAGCTTGTTTATCTAAATATTCATTCCAGCATTTAATCGGATCTTCTTTATCAATCATACATATTTTATATAAAACTTTCCAAAACTTTTCTAATGGTCTTTTACTATTTGGTAAAATTTTTTCAGCCCATAATTTATTAGGAATACAAGCAATACACCAAGGTATTTCACTTTTTAATTGTTTATCTTTATATATTTTTTTAGTACTCATGGATATTTGAGCAGCTTTACTTATCTTTTCAGCCTCAATATCTTTCATTAATCCCGGTATTTCACTGCATAACATTAAAAATGCCGCATCCTTCTTAGCATATTCATCCCATTTAGAGGCATTATATGGCCCATACTCATTAATATCCTCTACTTTAGTATTCTTTAAATATTCATGTCTTTCATAATCATCAATCGTATCTAAATATATATCATCTACTCCAAGACTTTGAGCATATTTAACTACTTCTTTTACAAATCTTTCATTAATCTTATTATAATTAATAAATAAAGACATTCCTTTTTTAATACCTAAACATCTTTCTAATAATAATTTAATATACTTCTCTCTCATAATATCACCTTTATCTTTATATTATACCATTTTTAAAATATAATATACTAATTAAGATTATTTTACTTTAATACGATACTCTTTATTTCTAATTATCATTACTAAATAGATACTACTAGAGTCTTTTAATTCTTTAGGAACTTCTAATACTAATTTATTTGTTAAATCTGATGGAGTAACATTTTTAACGGTACCATAAAGATATTCATCTTTAACTAAATAACGCACTTTAACAAAGTTTTCAACAAATTTATTGATACTTGATGAATAAGAATAATAAGGAACACTTTCATCTAATTTAAATTCATAATCAAATATTAATAAAGTTTTATTATTCTTTAAATAATTAATATTTACTTGTCCTTTATAAGTATTACATTTTCTATTAATACATTTTTCATAATCATATATATATTTATCATCTATTATAAAATTACCAGCCATAAATGTTGTATTACCTAAATTAGAACCATTTAAATTAATAACATCATTACTATTATATTGATTTTCTAAAGTTACATTATTAATAACAATTGGAGTAATAGTAACATAATTATATTTACCAACTTCTTCATTATCTACTCTAGTAACACCATTATTAATTTTTAAACGATAATTCTTTTTAACTTCAGTTCCCTCGATTTCATATACTAAAGAATAAACATAACTGGTTTTACTTAATAAATTATTATTGTCACTTCTTTTAGCATAATCTATAAAATATGATCCTTTATCTTTAATTGGATAAACATAATGATTATCTACTTCTAATCGAAAATTATAAAAATCCACTTTATAATCTTGATCTAAATTATTCTCAGCGTATAACTTAATTACTACATAATATTTATCTTTATTTATGACATTACCCTGATAATCTAAATTAGTTATTATACTATCTTCTACTCGATAATTAATATTTAAACTAGTAAATAATTGCCCTTGATTATAGTTTCTATCAACTATTTCAGGTAAAGTACTTTTGATTATAAAAAATATAGCTATTCCTAAAACTAAACAAATAACAATAAAGATAAATTTATTTTCTTTAATATAATAACGAAACTCTCTTATAAATCTTCTTAAATTTCTTTGTAATTTAAAATTATCTTGTTTAATAGTTATTTCGACTTCTTCACTATCTTCTTGAGTTAATTCTAATTCTTTTAAATCTTCATTAAAATTAAATTTCTTAATATTAAAACCAAGACCTCTTATTAAAAAGGAAATAATAAAGAATACTTGAGGGAAAATAGATATCAAAGAAAAATCACGATATAACCGCGCTACTTGAGCAGTAATTGTTCCTTCTTCTAAAGTAATCATTAAATTTTTAATAACTACAAAAAAGATAATTAACGCTATATAATAGACAACAGCACTTACATAAGCTTTTATTGGTTTCTTTTTATATACAAATAGTAAAATAATACTAAGTAAGCCCACTATTATTAAAATGATAAGAAAATAGATAAGAAAAGATATATAATTATCAGAAAAACCAGGATAAAAATTACCGGTATAATTACTAGTTATATAACTATTAAAAAATGATACTATATGATAAGTTCGATATGCAAGATAACTAGCTAATATAGTTAAAATAATATTTATTAATTTAAAATTTTTAATTAAAAATGCATAGGGTTTATGTAATATCATCTTTCTATTCTCCTATGATACATTGTACTAAATTTTAATTAAAAAGTAAATAAAATAAACTAGATAATATTGAACATACTTCTAGTTTAAATAATTATTTTTTATTAACTAATAATTGTCCTGCCATTAAATAAATAGTCTTATTTTCATCTAAAAATTTATCTTTATTACTATTAAATATTTTAACTACTTCATCTATTGTATCTCCATCAGCAGTTATATAATAAGAATAACCATTTTTAGGAATTAGTATTTGTTGATTAGGATAAATATAATCATCATAATTTAGACCATTTATACTAGCTAATAATGAAGGATTAATATTATATTTTCTAGCTATTTGATATAAATTATCTCCTTTTTCTACTACATAATAATTAAAATAATCTTTAGATTCAGTTGGTACTATTAACTCCATACCTTCTCTTAAATCATTATAATATAAATTATTAATATCTTGAATTATTTTAACACTTGTATTATATTTTTTAGCTATACTTTCTAAATCCTCATCCTTTTCTACTCTATGACATTCAAACATTTAACACACCTCTATAATAAAGTATGTCAAAAAACCAAATATGTTATTTAGAAATAAAGATTTGATTAATAGTATTAAAATTCCATTCAAAATAACTCAATAATAACACTTCTCCAACTGTATTATTATACATATATAATTCATCATTAACTAAATAATATATAGTATCATTATCATTTTTAATTATTTTAGTAATATCTTTATCAGATAATCTTACTTTAACACCCTCAATATTCATATATAACTTTTTATCTATTAAAACATAACTTATTATATTCGATTTCATAAAGGTTATATTATTATTTACTATTTCTTTATAAGTACTATCTACTAATTTATTATTTTTAACTATTTTAAAATCTGTTTCATTGATTTTTTTCTTTTTCAAATTAATAACATATTCTTTTTCTTCTTTTTTATCTAATAAATATATTTTATCTTTATATTCTCCTAAAAATATACTTGTAAAAGAAATATCTTGATCACTTACAATCTCTTCTTTTTTACCATTATCTAAATTAATAACATATAATTTATTAAAATAATAATCTTGATTATAATCAGGCACTATAACATAATTATCTTTTTGATATATTAAATCAATTGTATAAATATCTTTATTAAATAAATTAATATTAGTTTGTTTTTTAGAATTAATATAATAAAATCCTTGATAATTAAATAATAAATAATTTAAATTATTTAAATAATTCATTTTTAATTTATTATATTCTTTATTTATTACATTAACATCTTGATAATTATAAAAATCGACATCTAAATTAGTTAAATTTAAAGTATAAATATTACTATCTTGACTACATAAAGGATAAAAATTTAATTCTTTACTTACTGGCATTAAACATAATTCATTATCATTTTTAACTATTTTAACATCATTAATTAAATTTCTATTTCTTAAATACTTATTAGATATGATATAAGGATATGATAAGTTATTATAATTTACTATAAATGTATAATATTTTTTATTTTTATTATAAGATTCTTTTATTTTAAATTCATTAATAACATATTCTTTTTCATAATTATAAGATTTAAACATATAAAATAGAAATATACCAAATATTACTATTAGAAAAATAATTAAATTTCTTAATTTATGATTCTTCATGATAATACTTCTTTTTAGCTTCCATCATAAATTCAGATATGACGGTTTCTATTTCATCTAAACTATTCTTAGGTAAATTGGTAAATATAATTTTTTCTTTAACAGTATCGATAGTAATTTTACCCCATAAAATACCACGATATACTTGCATGTCATTATATAAATCCGGAGTAACTGTGTTAAGAAAACTGCCCCATAATAGTCTTTTACGTCCCATTAAAATTCTTTTATTAGTAATTGCTAAAGCATAAGTATTAAAGATCTCCGTAAATTTTTCATTTTTTTGAGCACAAAAAGCATATAAAACTTCTTCATCAGGATTAATGTAATCATCTAATACTTTAGCATGTGCTAAAGGACGCCATGCAATACCACCATGATATTTTCTGTTAAATTCTAAAACTTTATCAGTAACCTTACCCATTTTACCTCACCTAATTATATTTTATAATGTTTTATAAAAATTAGCAATTATTAATTAAATTTGTTATTTTAAACCATAAAAATTATAACAAAATTAAAATATTTTAAAACTCGAACAATAAGAATTAAAGGAAAAAACATTTCAACTTTTAATTTTATTAAAAAGATGGGTACCCCGGGCGAGATGAATTCTCACATACTAAGTATGCTTACTGGCTATGCCAACACATCGGTATTCCCTCACAAGTATCCCATCTACAATTATATTATAACACAAAATCGTTAATTATTCATTTTTTTATCTTTAAATTCTTCAATGTAAACTAGACTAATATATTCAATCGCTGTATCACTATATTTATAAATTTTGCTTTTTGAATATTCAAATAAATAACAGTAATCTTGATTACTTTTTATTTTTTTCCTTTTACAAATGTCTTGGAATTTATTTGAGGTAAATCCATGATTAGGTCCAAGAGATAATTCCAAAGTTTCTTTTATTTTTTTTACCACCTCAGTGGTAGTATACGGATGTGTTGTTTCGATATTTTTTGGAACATTAATAATGGTTGCTAAATCTTTACTATCTTTTACTATTGTATATTTAAGGTCTGCTTCAGATTCTTTTTTAGTAGAGATTAATCTTAATGTCTGACCTAATGATTCATCGGAATTTAATTCAGCTTTTAATTTATTTAACAATAATAAATTTGCTGGATTCAGCACTAGTGATGATACATCTTCATTATTTCCTGGATTTACTAAAGCAATATAAGGAGTTATTTTGTCATTTAAATTATAATTGGGAAACTGCTTTTTAAAAAACTTATTATAATTTGTAAGACATCTTTGAAATGCTGAAGATAATAAATAATCATATTCAGGTAAAATAAGATGCGTAGCTTTGTTTCTTATATTTCTAATAAATGATATATTATTTTTAGTTTTGTCTGTTGTACTTGTAAAAATCTTTTCTACACATTCATCAAGTCCAATAGTTCTATTAGAATCATCCTTATAATTAATGATATTAATGTCTTTTGCTTTAAGAATAAGGTATGCCTTTAGTAATAACTCCCAGGCATTACAAATAAAAAAGCAAAAGCCTTCTGCTCGATAATTTATAGTTGGTTTGTTAATTATTTCAATAGACATTAAATATGCTTCTTCTGATTTATTCAATAATGCATTAATATAATTATTTAATTCATTATCTGACATTAATATCATCTCCTTTTAATTTGTTATTATATCATATTATTTCTATAAAATTTTGAAAATAATAAATTATTTTTCACACATATATTGAATGTCAACATATAAATTTTAGTTGATAATTATATTAATTTTAACATTATAAAACCCGAACAATAAAGCTCGAGTATAACTTCAATTATGGTGGAGCAGAGGAGAGTCGAACTCCTGTCCAATATAATCTATTAAATAATATCTACAAGTTTAGTTGGAATTTATTTTATTATATAGACAACTCCAACACATTTTCTATATAACAAGATTAATT
>CANQFH010000059.1 GCA_947598425.1 uncultured Bacilli bacterium
TGCTTATCAATTAGAATATAATTATATGAAAGGTTTAGATTATTTAAAATTTGTAGATATAATTGGAGGTATTAAAGATGAAGAAAAATAAATTACCGAAAAAAGAAGGTAAAAAAAATAAAGGAATAGTATGGAAGTTAGTTTTATCTATAGGTTTAATTGGGGCAATTGTTATTATTAGTGTTGGCTTATTATTTGCTCTATATATAGTTTTAACTTCTCCGGATTTTGAAAAAGATAAATTATATCAAAAAGAACCTACTATTTTATATGATGTTTATGGTAAAGAATTTGCAAGAGTTGGAGCCGTTAATAGTACAGTTGTTACTTATGATGAAATACCAGAAGTTCTAGTTGATGCCCTTTTAGCTACCGAAGATTCAAGATTTTTCCAACATAATGGCTTAGACTTATTTCGTTTTTTAAAAGCTTCTGTATTACAATTAATGGGTAAGACTGATGCTGGTGGTGCTTCTACTCTATCAATGCAAGTTATTAAAAGAACTTATACTGGTGATGATAGTAATACATCTGATAATGCTCATAGTATTGATGGTATTATTCGTAAATTTAAAGATATTTATATGTCAGTATTTAAATTAGAGGCTAATTATACTAAAGAAGAAATTATTGAATTTTATTTTAATAGTCAATGGTTTGCTAATGATGGAAGTATCAATGTTAATGGTATTGTTGGAATTGAAGAAGCTAGTATTTATTTCTTTGGTAAATCTTGTAAAGACTTGAATTTAGCTGAAGCTTCAATGTTAGTAGGAATGTTCCAAAATACTGCTTGGTATAGTCCTTATACTAATCCTGAAGGAGTTAAGATAAGACAACAAACTGTTTTAAAATTAATGGTTAGACATGGTTATATAAATGAAGAAGAAGCTAATGATGCTTTAGCTATACCAATTGAACAATTAGTAATTAATCATGGTGAAAGAGTTGTTAAAGCTGGTACGGAACAAGCATTTATTGATTATGTTATTGATGAGGTTAGTAATGATTTAGGAGTTAATCCTAAGAAAACATCATTAAAGATTTATACTACTTTTGATCCAACTATTCAATCTTATCTAGAACAAGTTGAAAAAGGGGAAATATTTGAATATCCTGATGAAGTTGTTCAAGAAGGTATTGCTATTACATCAACAGAAAATGGTTCAATTGTAGCAATGTCTGGAGGTAGAAATTATGCTCCGACTGGTACTAATAGAGCTACGGGTATTGAAAGACAACCTGGTTCTACTGCTAAGCCTTTATTTGATTATGCTATGTATATTGAGAATATTGCTCAAAGTACTTATTCAATGTTATTAGATGAACATACTACTTATACTAATGGTCAACCTATAAATAACTATGATAATGGTTATAAAGGTCTGGTTACGATGAGATTTGCTCTTAAAGATTCTAGAAATATTCCAGCTCTTAGAGTATTTAAAAAAGTTGCAGCTTTAGATCAAAGTATTATTGAAAACTTTATTCATAGTGTAGGTATTGATTATGGTGAATATTTATATGAATCTGCTTCTATTGGAGGTTTAAATCCAGGAGTATCACCATTAGAAATGAGTGCAGCTTATGCTTCATTTGGTCGAGGTGGTTATTATATCAAACCATATGCTTATACTAAAGTTGAAAATACTGAAAATGGTAGAGAATATGTTAATAATTATCGTAAAGAAAAAGTAATGGAAGAATCTACAGCTTATTTAATTAATAACTTATTAATATCATCTTATGGTGGTACTGGAGTATCTGGTACTGATGTTGCTGGTAAAACTGGTACAACAAACTTAGATAGTGATACTAAAAAGAAATGGAATCTTCCAGGTGGTGCCGTTGGTGATTCATGGTACTTAAGTTATTCACCTAGTTATTGTATTGCTTTATGGTATGGTTATGATGAATTTGATTCTAATTCAGCAGCCTTAAAACATTATATGAATAGTACTACTAGTGGTAATGCTAGAAGAAAGATTATTAATGGTATAGCGCCAAAAATACATGTTAAAAATCAAAGATTTAAAGTACCAAAAAGTGTTGTTCAAGTAAATGTTGAAAGTGAAACATTCCCTGCTTACTTATGTAGTGAATTCACTCCAAAAGATATGTGTCTTTCAGAATACTTTGTAGCAGGTACGGAACCAACTGAAGTTTCAAGTAGATATAGTAGATTAGATAATCCAACTAATGGTTCTTATAGTGTTACGGGAAGTACAATTAATATTAAATGGGATCCAATAAAAACTCCAGATGCAATTAATACTGAATATTTAAATAAATTCTTTAAAGATTATTATGAAGAATATGCTGATACTTATTATAATCGAAGAATAAGTTATAATAATACTTATATAGGTAATTTAGGTTATGAAGTATATCTTAAAGATTCTTCAGGAACTGAAAAATATTTAGGTTATACTAGTAGTAATTCCTTTGTTTATAATGCATCTTCTAGTGATAATTATACATTTGTTATTAAAAGTGCTTATTCAATATTTAAAAATAATCGTTCTACTGGTCTTACAATAACATCTAGAAGTACTTCTACTAATAATAGTAGTAGCAATAATAATAATAATAACAATGATGATGATGATTTAGATTAGAGTCTTCGGACTCTTTTTATTTTACATAAAAAAATAGAGATAAACTATATATCTCTATCTAACATAACTGCCATTTATATTGTTATCCATTGTATCATCTAGATCTTCATAATTATCATCTACATAATATACATATGGTTCTGTGTACTCTATACCATCTTCAGTCTTTTTATAACAAATTATATTCCCCTTATCATCTCTTGTAATTAAATAGTCTTCTGGAGCTTCATATCTAGCTTCTCTTTGATTATCACTATTATTTAATGTACACCCATTAATAGTTAATGCTAATGCACACATATATAAATACTTTCTAATATTTTTCTTATCCATTATTTTTCCCCCTTAACTAAATAAAAGTATACCATAAATGTATACTTTTGCCAAATAACATACTATTTAACTACATAGTACTTAAATTAATAATCTTTTCTACTTCTTCTCTAACACTATCAAATGTAAATGGCTTAGCTAAAACATCTACTATATCATAGTTAAAAGCTCTATCTATTCTTTCTTTTTGAACATCTCCAGTAATTATACATACTGGAATTCTTTTAAATAAATTATTCTCTTTAAAATAATCTAAAACAGCAAATCCATCTACTTCTGGCATATTTAAATCTAATAATACTCCAATAATACAATCATCTACATTATTTTTAATAATATCTATAGCTTCTCTACCATTTACTGCTACTAAAACTTCATATTCATCTTTAAAAGCTCTATCTACGATATTACTAATTATTTTTGAATCATCTGCAACTAATATTTTTTTCATTATTTAACTCCTTGTTCTAAATATTTTTCTGCTAATTTAGTAAATCTATCTATTTGTTTTACTAATTTATCATATGTTTTATTAACTTCATCAATATTATTAGCTTTACTAGCTAATTCATGAGCATAAGCTATATCTACAAGATCCATAAATCCTAAATATTTAGAATCGCTTTTTAAAGCATGAACTAATATCGCATAATCTTCCATATTTTGTTCTTTACGATACTTTTCTATATTAGGTACCCTAGTTTTATTTTCTTCTAGAAAAGCTTCAACTGTTTCATCATAAAAACTTAAATCACCTAATAAACTTAATGCATATTCTAAATCAACCCCATTATCAGTTAAAATACTAACATCTCTCATAAATATACTCCTTACTATCAAGATTATTATACCATGTTTTATTTATCATTTAAATATGTTTTTAATACTCTCTCTAATTCTTTTTTATCTATAGGTTTTGATATATAATCATTAAATCCTTCTTTTAAATAATTTTCTTTCATTCCCGCGATAGCATTGGCAGTAAGAGCAATTACTGGAATATCAAAACCTTCTATCTTTTGTAATTTTTTGAATGTTTCAACACCACTCATTTTTGGCATCATATCATCCATTAATATTAAATCATATTTATTACCATCTTCTATTTTCTTAATACAATCAAAGCCACTACTAACACATTCAGTAGTTATTTTATATGTCGATAATAATCTTTCTGCTACTTTTAAATTAATTAAATTATCATCTACTATTAAAACTTTTTTGCCTTTAACTTTTAAATTATTATCTTCTTTCTCTTTAACTTTAACTTCTTTTTTCTTCGCAATTATCTTTTGATCTATAGCAACAGTAAATGTGGATCCTTTACCATAAACTGATTTAACTACAATTTTACCATTCATAAGATCTACTAATTTTTTGGTAATAGCAAGACCTAATCCCGTTCCTTCAATAGTTAAGTTCTTTTCAGAATCGAATCTTTCAAACTTAGTAAATAATTTATTAATATTTTCTTCTTTAATACCAATACCAGTATCTTTAACACTGATAATTAAACGACATACATCATCTTTTTTTACTATATCGACATTAAATTCAATCATACCTTTCTTAGTATATTTAACAGCATTAGTTAATAAATTTAAAACTATTTGCTTTAATCTGACATAATCACCATTTAAATATAAAGGTAAATCTTTGGCTATATTGACTTTAAACTCTAAAGGCTTTTCACCAATTCTGGCTTGAGTTAATTTAACTAACTCTTCAAATACCTTTTTCGGTTCATATTCTACTTTAACTATTTCTAATTTATTAGCTTCAATTTTAGATATATCTAGAATACCATTAACTATTTCTAGTAAATTTTGACTAGCAGTCATAATATCTCTAGCTTCATCTTTAATAACTTTAATATCTTTTTCTTCTAATATTAATTGACTAAAACCATCGATAGCATTAAGTGGTGTTCTTATTTCATGAGACATATTAGATAAAAAGTCTGTTTTAGCATTATTAGCCTTTTCTGCTTGATCCTTAGCAATATTTAATTGTTCTAACATTTTAGCATCAGGATTTTCAATAGTATGATACATGATGAAAGTAACTAAAGTCATTGGTAAAGTAAATAATAATAATTTAAATCCAAGAGTATTTAAGACCATTTCTATTATAATTAAAACTACAAAAGTAATTAAAGGTTTAAATTTTGCTTTTTCAATATTTTTTCTAGCGATAAAAATAACTAAAATATTTACTATTATTAATATCATACAGACCATAAACATAAAGTTCATTGAGGCCCCACTTGAAGAGATTAAAATGCCATCTTCATATTTATGACTAATAGGTAGTATAAAGATAAATACAGTTATAAAGAAAGTACAAAAAGTAATAAATAACTTTTTAACATTATAATTTAAATTAGCTATTTTTATCTCCATTGCATCACTGGCAATAACAATAATATATACAGTATGTAAAAACATCCATAAACAATTAAAAGTAAAATAGAGTTTTTCAGTAAAGTCAATAATTCTAACATCATTTCCTTCAAATCCTGATAGATAAAACAATACTTCACAAACTAAGCATACAGCATTACTAATTATTAAAGCATCATATACACTATTTTCTTTTGTATGTACTCTTCTTTTAGTAAAATATAACATTGCTAATATACCAATAAACATAATGCATATTATACTAATTGTTATAGAGATAACTTTTAAAGTTCCTATACTCATAATACCACCTTAAAATAATTATATAATAGAAAGAGAACAAACTCAAATAAGAAGTTTAAAAAATTTGTAAATAAATTTAAAATGTGTTAATAATTATACTTGAATTATAAAGGGATCAGATTCACTTCCAGTACCAGATTTAATTATGGTAGATTTATCAAGATAAAATACTGGTCGTGCATATTGTTCACTCCTAAATTGACTACCTACCCAACTTAAATCTCCACAAACCGAATCGACATAATATATTGTACCACTTTTATATCTAGACATAGTCCATTCGCAAGAGGCCATGGCTCCAGTTTTAATACCATTAATCCATGTCTTTTTTCGTTCACTAGAAGTAGCAGCTTCGTATGCCCACGAAAAATCACTTTTAACCAAAAGAGCAACTTTATAAGATTCCGTTGATGGTTTTAGTTTATCACCATTGCAATTTGCTGATATACCATGTTCTATATTATATAAATCTAAAGTATCACCCGTATTGCCACAAACATCAGCTCCATCGTACCACTTTTTACTAATCATCTTATTTGTCCAACTTGTACCATAATTATACTTACTAGAATCTAAATATATTTTTGACGTATCTTCACCGTTTAATTGTTTCTTTAATAAACTTTGACTAAAAAATATATTTGGTGTAGGATCTTTTACAGGCCATGAATGAAAGTCATGTTCACCATCTATAGTGTAATCTTTTATAATCTTTAATGCTCCGATTTGTCCTGATAATGTATCATCTGATTTACCTGAGGTTGCATCCTTAACAATTCCTATTATACGGTACATATATTTATATTTATCTCCTGTACATGTTGCTTTATCATTTGTTCCAAAGCATATGTAATTATTAACACTGTCTCGATCTCCTTGGAAGCGATACATGCCTCCTTTAATGGTTTTATTTAATCCTAATGGAGATAATTTTTCAATATATGATGATGCACTGTTATCTTTTGTTGTAT
>CANQFH010000060.1 GCA_947598425.1 uncultured Bacilli bacterium
AATATAAAAGAAGATGCTGAAGGTAAATACGCTATAAGAAACATATTAGGTAATGCTAGAATTATTGATGTAGTATTTGGAGATACAACCAATGTTACTGTAGGGAACGATACTAAAAAGTGTGAAATAAGTGGTTGTACAGGTATAAATGTAGGTGATTACATATTGCATCCCGCCTTTACGTTAGGTAATACGGAATTAAATGGAATCTGGGTAGGAAAATTTGAAACAGGATACAATCAAGATGGAGATAATGAAAATCAAATAACACCAGATAGTAATTGGACTACACAAGGAGCAGAACAAAACAAACAAGATTCTAAAAAAATAATAATAAAACCCAATATATATTCCTGGAGAAATATAACAGTAAAGAATATGTTCTTAGCTACTTATGGTTATCATCGAGAAGATTATAAATCCCATATGATGAAAAATACTGAGTGGGGAGCAGTAGCATATTTATCACACTCATCCTATGGAATAGGTGGAGAAATAAATATAAATAATAATAGTGATTATAAAACAGGATATTCAGCTGCTCCCGGAACAGACCAAAGTAAGTTTCCAGGAATAGCTAGTGATGGAACAGATGGCAAATCCGAAAAATGGAATACCCCAACGGGATTCTTAGCAAGTACTACAGGAAACATCACCGGAGTGTATGATATGTCAGGAGGGTCCTGGGAATATGTTGCTGCTTATAGGTTAGGTACAACTGATACTAAATATAATAAAAGTGGTTTTGAAGAAACAGACATAACAACTACATATAAAGATTATATAGATCAATATGATAAAGAAAGTTCTACAACAACATATAATAAAAGAATACTAGGAGATGCAACTGGAGAAATGGGACTATTCTTCACATTTAAAGATGGTGATGATAGTAATCGATATCATAATAGTTGGTATGCCGACCACTCGTACTTTGTTGCCGCTTCCCACCCTTGGTTCTATCGAGGTGGCGATTGGAGCAACGGAGTCGTGGCCGGTCAGTTCTACTTCACTAGGTACACTGGTGGTGCGGACGCCTACGGTGGTTTCCGTATAGTCTTATCAATTAGTAAATAAAATATAATTAGAGATGTTAGATATAAGATGTTAGATATATAGTAAGTCTAACATCTTTTTATATTAATATAAATACTTACTAAATATTCTAATTAATTATAAAGTATGTTATAATAATGATAACGTTGGAGGAAAAGTATGAAAATTATTTTACTTGAAGATGTTAAGGGGAAAGGTAAAAAAGATGATGTTATTGATGTAAGTGATGGTTATGGAAATAACTATTTACTTAAGAATAAATTAGGAGTCTTATATACTAAAGGTAGTATGAAAGTATTAGATAAGGAATTAACAAAGAGAAAAGAAGAAGAAGAAGCTTTAGTTGCTAGACTTACTAAAATAAAAGATAGTTTAGAAGACAAAAATATTAAGTTTAAAGTTAAAGTTGGTAAAGAAGATCGGGTGTTTGGTAATATATCAACAAAACAAATAAGTGAAGAGATTAAAAAATTAGGTTTTAATATAGATAAAAAATGTATTAAAGTAGAGAATGCAATTGATACTTTAGGAGTACATAAAGTATTAATTGAGTTGCATAAAAGAGTTAAATTTTATATAAATATCGTATTAGAAAAGTAGGTGAATTATGGCACGAGTAATGCCTTCAAATAAAGAAGCTGAAATGAGCGTTCTCGGGGTAATGTTCATTGACAACAGTTTAGTCGAAGAAGTCTGTGATGAAGTTAATGCAGATATGTTTTTCGATGAAAGAAATAAATTTATTTTTGAGGCCATTAATGAACTTCATAATAATAATGCTCCAATAGATATTAATATGGTTAAAGAAGAGTTAGATAAAAAGAAAAGATTAAACTCTGTTGGAGGCCTTTCTTATATTAGTGAAGTTATTGATTCCGTAATTACTACAGCTAATTTAAGTTATTATTTAAATATAATTAAAGAACATGCTACTAGAAGAAATTTAATAAATACTGCCACTGAAATAGTAAATTCAGCTTATGATGAAGATATAACAACAGCTTTAGATAATGCTGAAAGAAACATTTTAAATGTGGTTAAAGCTCGAACTGTTAAAGATTTTGTGCCTATTCAAGAAATATTGCGAAGAGCTCAAGCTAAACTAGAAGAACTTGCTAAAAATAAAAAATTAATTACCGGATTAGAAACTGGTTTTTATGATTTTGATAAAATAACAACTGGTTTTCAACCTGGAGAATTAATTATCTTAGCAGCTCGTCCTGCAATGGGTAAAACGGCTTTAGCCCTTAATATGGCTGTTAATGCAAGTAAAACTACTAAAAAAGCAGTTGCAATCTTTAATTTAGAAATGCCTGCAGAACAACTTGTTAATCGGATTATTAGTGCCATTGGAGGAATTGATTCTTATAAATTACAAACAGGTAATATGACTGAGAATGATTGGAAAAGATATAATGAAGCAATGAATAATTTAGCAGAAACCAATCTTTATATTGAAGATAATGCTGGAGTAACATTACCAGAGATTAAAGCTAAATGTCGTCGTCTTGCTAATTTACCAGATGGCTTAGGTTTAGTAGTTATAGATTATTTACAATTAATAACATCAGGTAATAAAAAAGTGGAATCTCGACAAGTAGAAGTATCTGAAATATCTAGAGGTTTAAAAACAATGGCTCTAGAACTTGGAGTACCTATAATTGCTTTATCTCAATTATCCAGAAGTGCTGAAAAAAGAGAAAGTAATATGCCAATGCTTGCTGACTTAAGAGAATCTGGATCAATTGAACAAGATGCTGATATGGTATTATTTATTAATCGTAAAGATTACTATGAAGCTAAAAAAGATCAAAAAGAAAAAATAGTACCAGCAGAATTAGTAATAGCGAAGCATCGTAAAGGAAGTTTAGGTACCATAGATTTATTGTTTGAATTAAATATGAGTGCATTTAAAAGTGTAGCTAATGATTTTAAGGAAGAGATGTCATGAAACTAAAAGATAATGTAATTACAACAATTTTATGTATAAGTGTGATCTTGTTATATATAGTTGTTAGTATGTATAATAAAATAGATAATAATAAAATAACGAAGTTATATAATGTATATTTAAATGGTGATGTAATCGGAGCAATTAATGATAAAGAAGCCTTATATGCCTTAATAGATGAAAAGCAACAAGAAATAAAGAAACGTTATAATGTTAGTAATGTATATCCCCCAAATAGTTTAAAAGTAGTAGAAAATTATTCTTATACAACTAAAACTAATAATTTAGAAGATATATATAATAAGATAGAAGAAATTCAAGATTTTACTATTCATGGTTATGAAGTAGAAGTATCTAAAACTGAAGATCATGATGGATTTAAATTTTATATATTAAATAAAAGTATTTTAAATGATGCTCTAAAATCTTTTGTATTAGCATTTATATCTGAAGAAGATTATAATAATTATTTAATAGGTAATGTTTTAGCTAGTGATGATATTGGAATTACTTATCAAAATATGAGTTTTATTGAAGATATTACTATCAGAGAAAAATATATTAGTGTTAATGATAAAATATATGAAAGTAGTGAAGAGTTAGCTCAAGAATTATTATTTGGATTTAATTACAAAGAGAGAAGTTATACTATTAAAGAAGGAGATACAATTGAATCTATATCTGAAGATAATAAATTAAATACTCAAGAATTCTTAATAGCTAATCCTAGATATTCTAGTAAAGATTCTTTATTAGCTATTGGAGATCAAGTTAATATTACATTAATAGATCCCGAGTTATCATTCTCATATGATGTTAGAGAAGTTAAAAAAGTGGAAATAGATTTTCAAAATGAAATAGTAAGAGATAATAGTAAAGATCCTGATTATAGTGAAATTACTAGACCTGGAGTTAAAGGATTAGAAATTCAAACGACTAAATATAATGTTGTTAATGGTGAACAAAATAGTGAATTAGCATTCGAATCTGATCCAGTTGTTATAAGAGAAAAAGTTGATCAAATTACAACTAAAGGTAAACAAGTATCTGTATGGGGTTGGGAAAATATTCAAGATACTGGTGCTGGATGGCGTTGGCCAACTGAAAATCCATTTGCTATTACAAGTGAATTTGCATGGCGTTGGGGCCGTCAACATAATGGTTTAGATATTTCTGGTTCTGGATGGGGTTCTAGAATCTATGCTGCCAATGATGGTACTGTAGTTAGAGTTGTTACTGGATGTTCTGATAATGGTTATTATGGTAGTAGCTGTGGTGGCGGTTATGGAAACCATGTTGTAATTAATCATGGTGGTAATATTTATACTTTATATGGCCATATGTTAGGTAGAATTCCAGTTACTGAAGGTCAAAGTGTTTCCCGTGGTACTGTAGTAGGTTATATGGGTAATAGTGGTTCTTCTCAAGGTACCCATCTTCACTTTGGTTTATCTATCGGTTTCCCTGGACAAGGCCAATATCGTAATCCAAGAGAGTTATATCCAAATTAGTAAGGGAGTTAATTATATGCGTTTTTGTATTTTAGCTAGTGGTTCTAAAGGTAATATTACTTATATCGAAACCAAAAATCATCATATTTTATTAGATATGGGTAAAAAGAAAAAATATATAGTTGATAATTTAAAAAAAATAGGGGTAGATCCTAAAAGTATTGATGTGATTTTAATCAGTCATTTACATAGTGATCACATATCAGCTTTAGAAACATTTATTAAAACTTTTAAAGCTTTAGTATGTATGCCTCAAGAAATGTTTGCTAGTCTAGATAGTATTCAAAATTATGAACATATTAAAATATATGAAGATGAAATTGATTTAGGAGATATTAAAATTACCGCCATTAAATCAAGTCATGATGCCGTGGCATCTAGGAATTTTATTATCGAAGAAGATGGTCATTCTTTAGTGCAAATAACAGATACCGGCTATATCAAAAGTAAATATTTTAATTTATTAAAGAATAAAAATGTTTATTTATTAGAAAGTAATCATGATATTGAAATGTTAACTCATGGACCATATCCTGATTGGTTAAAAAAAAGAGTATTATCTGATGAAGGTCACTTATCTAATCAAGCAGCAGGATTTTATTTATCGAAGTTAATTGGTGATAATACTAAAAGTATCTATTTAATGCATTTAAGTGAAATTAATAATAATCCTGAAATAGCTTTAAAAACAGTAGAGGATACTTTAGATGAATATCAAGTTAAATATCCCGATATTAAGTGTGCTAAACAAGATGAAATAAGTGAAGTGATTGAAGTATGATTAAGATAATTGCTCCGGGAAAAATAAAAGAAAAATATTTAAAAGATTTAATAGATGATTATTTAGAAAGAATTAATAAATATCATAAGATAGAAATTATTGAATTAAAAGATAATGATATTTTAGAAAAAGAAACTATAGAAATATTAAAAGTATTAAATCCAAAAGATTATAATATAGCAATGGTTATTGATAGTAATAGTTATGATAGTATTAACTTTGCTAAACATTTAGATAGTATCTTTAATTATAATAGTAATATCACTTTTGTAATTGGAGGTTCAAATGGATTAGATAATAAAGTAATTGACTTATGTAAAGAAAAGATTAGTTTTTCTAAATTAACTTTTCCTCATGGTTTATTTAGAGGTATTTTATTAGAACAAATATATAGAGCATTTAAAATTAATAATAACGAATGTTATCATAAATAGAAGAGGTTTATATGATAGGTAATGATTGGGATGAAAAATTAAAGGTAATTGAAAATAGTGAAGGATTTAAAAAATTTTTAAAAATAATTGATAATAAATATCAAAATAGTATAGTATATCCTCCAAAAAATTATATATTTAATGCTTTAAAATTAACACCATATAAAAATGTCAAAGTGGTTATTGTTGGTCAAGATCCATATCATGGTGAAGGTGAAGCCCATGGCCTTTCCTTTAGTGTGCAAAAAGGAATTAAAATACCACCTTCATTACAAAATATTTATAAAGAATTAGAAAATGATTTACATATTAAGCCAGCTTTAGATGGTGATTTAACTAAATGGGCAAAAGAAGGAGTA
>CANQFH010000061.1 GCA_947598425.1 uncultured Bacilli bacterium
CTTAATAAAATAACTAAAGAAGAAGTACCAAAAGAAATAACTAATGTATTAGGTAATACTAATAGAGAGATAGTTAATACTATTATTAAAGATATTATTAGTAATAGTTTAAATAAAAATTATATTAAATTAAGTGATAATATTTATAATGCAATTGTGAATTTAAAAAAATTTAATTATGAACATATTTATAAAAATGCCTATACTAAAGAGCAATTAGAAGAATTTGAAAAGATGTTTAGGAGTTTATTTTATAAATATTTAGATGATTTAAATAACAATAATAAAGATTCTATTATATATAAAAGTTATTTAGATAGTATGAGTGATGAATATAAAAAGAATAGTAATGAAAGAATAGTAATCGATTATTTAGCAGGAATGACTGATGAATATATAATGAAACAATATAATAAAATTAAATAATTTGTTAATAATAATTTTAGAGGTGAACAGATGGAATATAAAAAAATAAATTGTAATTCATATAATATCCATACCATTAAAACAGATAAATTTAAAACAGTACGAATGGAGATTATATTTAGTAGAGAAGTAAAAAAAGAAGAAATGCCTATATTTACTTTTTTAAGTGATATTATGAGTGATTCTTCTAAGGATTATCAAAGAAGAAAAGATATTGCAATTAGATTAGAAGAGTTATATAAAGCTACATTTTATGGTGCGACTAATAAAGTAGGGAATTTATTTACAATAAGTTTTATTTTAGAATTTATTGCACCTCAATATATTAATGAACCCGATTATTTAAAAAATGTTTTAAAATTCCCATTTGAAGTTATTAATAATCCTAGAGTTAAAAATAAAGAATTTGATTTAACTAATTATAATATAGTTAAAAAAAGAATTATTGAAGAGATAGAGAGTGTTAAAGAATCATCAGATAAACTTGCTATTATTAATGCTTTAGAAAAGATGGATAGCACGTCTCCTAGTTCTTATAAAGTCTTAGGAGATAAAGAAGATATTGAAAAAATTACCCCTCAAAGTTTATATGATGCATATTTAGATTTATTTAACCATTCTAATTGTGATATTTTTTTAATCGGCGATATTAATATGGATGAATGTGTTCAAATAATTAAAGATAACTTTAAAAATCATGTTATTAAATTATCTAAACCTCGTATTATAGTTAATAATAAATTAAGAAAAAAAGTTTTAAAAGTAGTGGAGAATTCTAATTTTGTCCAAAGTACTTTAGTAATGATTTATAATATTAAATCTTTAGATAAATTGATGAAAGATGCTACTTTCCATGTATTTAATTATTTATTAGGGTCTGGAGGAATCTCTTCGAAATTATATAAAAATTTAAGAGTAGATAATTCTTTATGTTATAGTCTTAGAAGTCTCTATTTGAAGTATGATGAACTTTTGTTAATTGAGGTATCTTTAGATGATAGTAATATTAAAAAAGCCGAGAAGTTAATTAAAAAGAGTCTTAATGAAATGATTAATGGTGATTATACGGAAGAAGTAATTAAAGATGCTAAAAAGAATTTAATATTTTCTTTAAAAATGGGTTGTGATAATAATGTATCTATTTTAAATAATTATGTCTTTAATTATTTTGATAACTTACCTTTATTAGAAGAGCGAATTAAATTAATTGAAAATGTTCAAAAAGAAGATTTAATAAAATGTGGTAAAGCTTTAAGTATTAATACAATATATGTTCAAAAATCTTTAGAAAAGGATGAATAAGATGAAAGAGATAAAGTTAAAAGGATTAAATGAAACAATATATACAGATACTTGCCCAAATGGTTTACAAGTATATATGTGGGTAAAAAAGGATGTTAATACTTTTTATGGCACATTGTCAGTTAAATATGGTTCTATTTATAGTAATTTTAAAATTGGTAATAAAATATATCATACTCCCCATGGAGTAGCTCACTTTTTAGAACATGTTAAATTTAATGAAGATAAAGATACTACAGCTCATGATTATTTCTTTAAAATGGGTGCAGATACAAATGCTTTTACTACTTTTAATTATACTAATTATCAAGTATTGGGTAGTACTAATCCTAAAGATAATATTATTCATTTATTAGATTTTGTTCAAAATGATTATTTTACTAAAAATATTATTACTAATGAAAAGGGCATTATAACTGAAGAAGCTAAAATGGGTGAAGATGATCCCTATACTGTAATGTTATTTAAACATTTAGATAATTTATTTAATAATAATGAACATAAATATTTAATTACAGGAAATAAAGAAGATATTAAAGATATAACTTTAGAAGATATTAAATTAGTATTTGATAATTTTTATCATCCTGAGAATATGTTTTTAGTAGTAACAGGTAATTTTAACCCTTATGAAATAATGGAAGCTGTTAGAGAAAATCAAAATAATAAATTATTTTCTAAATATAATAATCCTCAAAGAATAATAGCTAAAGAAAATAAAAAAGTACGCGTAGCTAAAGAAGAATTAAATATTAATGTTACTAATAAAAAAATTAAAATAGGTATTAAGATAGCTAAAGATACTTTTAAAGGGTATGATGATTTACATATTAGAATTCTTTTATCACTAATACTAAGAGCTAGTTTTGGAACCACAAGTGATTTTAAAGATTATTTATTAGAAAAAGAATTAATAAGTAATTTAGGTTATATTAATGAAATATTTGATGATTATGTAATTATTATGTTTACTATCGATAGTAATTATCCTGAAGAAGTTATTAAATTATTCCAAGATAAATTAAATAATTTAGAAGTCACTGAAAAGACTTTTAATCGCATTAAAAATGCTAATATTGCATCTTTAATTCTAGATTTTGAAGACGTTGAAGTAGTTAATGGTATTATCCAAACTGAAATATTAAATTATGGTGATATTATAGATAATTTAAAAGAAATATATGAAAATATCACTTATAAAGATATTAAAGACTTTATGAAATATTTAGATGTTAGTAATCAAAGTATATTAGTTTTAAAACCTTTAGAATAAACTTTTAGTTTATTCTTGTTTTATTTATTAATATATTTTAAAATATTCCGTGTTAGGGAATGATTATAATGAAAATAGTAGAGGATATTACTGATTTATCTTTAGAAATAAGAGATAGTAAATTAAATTTATATAATGAAAAAGTCTATAAACCAATAATCAATAATATTAAAAAGAAATATAGTATTATCTTAAGTGACTTTTTATTAATTATATTATTAATAACGATAGCATTTTTAACTAATAATTTTATTCCAATATTAATAAGTATCTTAAGTAGTGGGATGACTTATAAAGTAATAAAGGATATTAATGAAGAAAATATTAGATTAGAAGTGGGTTTTGATAAAGTAGAAAATAAAAGTTATTATAAAGAAGAATTTGAAGAAGGATTAGATAGTATTAGTGTTGATGAGAAGAAATATTATGAAGTATTAGATATTAAAAATAATCGTGAATATTTACATTTAGTAAGTGAAGAAGAATCTTTAAATAAAGAAGAAGTTTTAAATCAAATCAATTATGAATGGAGTATTTTAGAAGCTGCATATAATATTCCAATGTTAGGATTAAATGAAAAAGAATGGAATAATTTATTTGAAGTTATATATAATGGCTTTGGATTAGATAATAAAGAAGAATATTTTTATTATTTTATGCATGAATATATTCGAAATGTAATATCTAATGCAATGGTTAGTGAAATAGATGTTATAGATATTAATTATTTTATTAATAATTTAGATTTATTAGATGATTATAGTATTAGTAGTAATATTAAAAATAAAATAATTAATGATTTAAATCAAATTAAAGTAATTAATATTCATGATTATCAAAGAATTAAAAAAACTACCAAAAGGTAGTTAATTTTATCTATTGTAATATTCAACAATAAGTTGTTCATTAACTTCGCTATTTAATTCGCTTCTTTCTGGATATCTTACATATTTACCACTTAGTTTTTTATTATCAAATTCTAAATAAGCAGGTACAGTAGGTTTTCCTTCTAATGAAGCTAGAATAGCTGGATGATTTAATGAATTTTCTTTAACACTTACAATATCACCAGGCATAACACGATAAGAAGGAATATCAACCTTTTTACCATTTACTAAAATATGTCCATGGTTAACAACTTGTCTAGCAGCTCTTCTTGTTCTTGCAAGTCCTAGGCGATAAACAATATTATCAAGTCTAGATTCTAATAACATAAGTAAGTTTTCACCAGCAATACCTTGCATTTTTTGAGCTTTATCGAATACTTTATGGAATTGTTTTTCTGTTAATCCATACATGTATCTAACTTTTTGTTTTTCTTGTAATTGTACACCATATTCACTAGATTTCTTTTTACGATCTTTACCATGAACACCTGGAGCATATGGACGACGTGCTATATCTTTACCATTTTCTAAAGTAGAAAATCCAAGTCTTCTAGATTTTTTATAACTAGGTCCAGTATATCTTGCCATAATTATTTCTCCTTTCTATTATATTACAATATTTGTTTTATTTTAGTTAATCTATAGGGAGTATTTCTAATTTCACTTAGGCAGTCTAAGTTACTTTATATTTATTAAATACACATTACACATTACTAAAATAACTGCCAAATAAATTGTATAATTATTATACTATATTTTTCCTATTTGTCAAATATGCTTTTTTAAAGTATATACTAACCATTTATTATTATTTTTACCACCTTCAGTATAAAAATCCGCTATTTGAAAAGGAGTCTTACTAATAATTGTATCTAAATCTTCTTTAGTAAAGTAGTTATAGTATCTAGGTATTCCCATATGATACTCATTATCAAAATCTAACCATTCATTATCGACATCTTTATTAATCCGATTAATGGCATTAAATAAGAAAATACCATTATCTTCTAAAAGATCATATACTTTACTCATTACTATTAAAGCATCTTCTTTAGTAAAATGAACAAATACTCTCCAACAAAAGACTGCTAAATATTTTTCTTTTAACTCGTCATTAACAGCATCAAATTTAATTGCATTAAGGCCATCTTCACGCATTTTAGTAATAAAATAACTAGCAACATCACTAGCAGTAACATTATATCCCATGTCTGAAAGGATTTTAGCATTAGCACCATCAGCAGAACCTATTTCTAAAATGTTACTTCCTTCAGGAATACTTTTGAAACTATTACTAATGATATTTTCTAATTCCTTTCTTTTTTCTAAAGCTCTTGTGGCATCTAAATGATCATGTTTAAGAGAATTTTCGATGTATTGTTTCGCCATCTTTTCATAAACTGTTATCGTTTTATTATTTTCTTTACTCATATTTCCTCCATATATTTATCATATCATTATTTATATATTTTGGAAAGCTGGATATAATTTTATTTTCTTTATAATATTATAAAACTCGAACTATCAAAGTCCGAGCTAATTATCCATTTGGTAGCGAGAGGGGGATTCGAACCCTCGACCGACCGGGTATGAAAAAAAAGCTCTAAATAAGTTTATCGCTTATTTTTTTCATTTATCCCAGTATTTATAAAGGTTTATCAACTATGGTATAATTTGATTAAGTTAAAATAAACTTGAATAAATTTGAATAAAATTGAATAAATCCTTATAAAAAATATCTAAAAAATATCTAAAAATTTTTTAAGAATTTTTATTCCTCAAACTACGTTACCAAAGAGCAAATGTAAACATAAATAATTTACAAAATAATTATATCATTTTCTAATCGACATTAACACCTTTTTTAAATATTTTTATATCTATATAATAATAGATACCAATTAAGATGATATATAAGCATATTCCTAAAGTTAATGCTGTTTTTACAATATCAACTGTAAGTGTATTACTTATATTTGAATTAAATAATGCCATAATACTTGGATTAAA
>CANQFH010000062.1 GCA_947598425.1 uncultured Bacilli bacterium
CCTTTAATCTCTATTTTATTCTTAGTACTATTATCATATAATAATTCATCTATAAAGGTACTATAACAATAAACATTCTTATAAGTATGGCCATCTAAGCTATTAGTATGATCATAACATTTCATTGTATTATTAGCATAACCACCATTACCTTCGTATCTATCATTATAATCTCTAATCTTATTAATCATCGTACTATCCATTTTAACTTTCATTGCAAAGTCATTATCATCTTCAGTAAAGTCAATATCATAAATATCTTCTCCATCAGATTCTATTTCTTCAGTAGTAACATAAGCTTTTAATTCTAATGCAGTTTCTATATTATCATCATAAGCCCAGTTCTTACCTAAATCTCTATTATTTGGATTTAAATCTCCAGGAGTAACAGGTCTATAACTTACATTAGAATTATTATTTGAATAAAGACAACTATCACAAACTACTGGACAACTATTATCTGGACAGTCAGGATTATAGCAACCATTTTCATCACACTCTACTGGACAATCTGGACAATTAACACGATAGGCACATACGTATACACCATCATCATAATAATTATCTCCAACTTGAGATTCTGGTTTTAATGCTCCATCTATTGTACAAGAATCATCATCATCTCTTAAAACATTAACCACTACACTATTTTCATCGCCCCAAATACGTCCTAGACGATTAGTATTATAGTACTCACCTAAATTTTTAACTATTAATGCAAATGAGTATACACCTTGTGGAGTTCCTAACCCAACAGGTAATTTATTTTCTAAAGCATTACCATTTTCAATATTACCGCCATTATCACTTGCAGCAATAGATCCAGATGGATAAATTGTATAATATTGAGTTGGTGTTATAAAATCACCACTAGCTTCAATAGATTGTTTCATTCTGACTGTAGTTATTACTTCAACAGTACTAGTAGAACATGTGTAAGTACTAGCATCACATACTACTCTTTGCCAGTTTTCTGCAATAGAACCTCTATCCCCAACACAACCATATAAACTAGTAACTACATCAGCATATGGATCAGTATCGTTAAATGATCTACCGCAATATTCTGTATCTACAGCACCCATATTTATACTTCCAACAGTATCTAATGTGTCTTTCACAGCACTACCCATATAGACTTCTTCATAATCGTATTTAATTTCGGGATCAAATTGATAACTCATATCCCACTCAATACAACTATTATACTCTTGTAATAAACTACGAAGTTCATTGACTAATCTACTGAATTCACTTTTAGCATGGCTAAGTTCGGTACTAAAATCTGGTAAATCAGTACCACTATAAGAATTATCATCGCAACTACAATCGCCACAAGTTCCTGCAGAACCATAACTATCATACGTACAAGTTATTGTACCACTTCCAGAACAACTAACTCCTGTAGACCATGGAACTTGATTAGATCCGCCACTCAATGTTCCAGTATTTGATGGATCATATTGTGAATAAGTCCATCTATATCTGTAATTATAGTAACCATCATTGTGATCTGTTCCAGCACTACAACCACTAGTCCAAGATGAGCCACCATCACGGCAAGATTCTGCATCCGTCCAATTACTATCATCACAATAACCAGATCTTCCAGAATTGCTTGCTCCAGAATGAAGAGTAGTATCTGAGTTACTTGCATTTTGAGCAGCTTCATAGCCTAAAATTAAATCATATTGTTTAATTAATTCCTTTTGAAGATCCTGATACAAATTAACAAATGATCGTCTATTGATTTGATCAGTATAACAAGTTTTAGCACCACTTATTGATGCTTGTAAAGTAAAATATCGACCGCTTGATACTGTTTTATTACCAGGGAAAGATAAATGGTAATCTTCTTTACAAAATACTCGGCAAAATTGATTATCTCCTGTATAGTTAGATTCATATGAATTACCAGCTTTATCATGGCCACCAATAATACAATTTAGAATATCAGCCCCAGTACCTTGTACACAAGATGAACCATCCATTCTATATCCTTCAGAGATATCAATTTCAGTACCATTTTCACTACATTCCATATTACCTACATAAGAAGTACATTCAGTACAATTACTATCGTATTCATCTTCCCATCTATCACATGCTTCTTGATTACCTTCTTCTTCACATTCTCTTTGTAAATCATAACAATTAGAAGAACATAATTCAAATTCTTTACTAATTACATTATTTCTTTCAGAATCAGTAGCACGTAACATATAGTACTCTTGGCAATTTGCACCAGCTGGACAGCTTAATCCTCTTAAACTATATACGATTGTATCTATTGTTTCATCAAAATAATTTACATTTAAATTATAATTTAATGTTTGACAGTTATAATTATTAGAATTAGCTTTAAATACTAATTTAACTGACACATTACCAGAACCACTTCTTAAATATGGCATAAGATCTACTGTTGTATTACTAACTCTTCTATCATTAACATATAATTCATATTGAACATTATATCTTGAGCATTCTGGACAATCTAAACTAAGTTTAATATAAGCTCCGCTTGATCTAAAGTTTTGTACATTAAAATTATAAGTATAACTTCTTTCATAACTATAATTACCACCAGGACCACTTGATGTTGGTCTATTAGTTACTATTGGTTCATCATTCCATGTAATTTTAGCTGAACCATTTTGTCTATATTGAATGGCAGCATTTAATCCAGCTTCTAGTAATCTTCTAATCTCTGGTAGTACTCTATCTTTAACTGAAACTCCATTTAAATCACTAATACGAATATCTAAAAATTGTAAATAATACCAAGGTTCAAAACTAGCTCTAACAGTTCCTACTGCTCTTTGTAATAAATTACGCATACTACTATCTTCTAAGAAGTATTGAGCTATACCTCTAGTAGCTCTATTACTATTTGTAATATTATTACCATTTGTATCTCTACTAGGCCAATACATTTCATAAATTCTTAAGGCCGTATTAGTAGCAAAAGCTTCTTCCATTTGACTTAATGAATAACTACCGGGAGCAATATTGTTATAACCTTGTTTAAATATTTCAACAACACCAGCATCATAAGCTTTTAAATCTTCATCTTCATCTCTTGGATCAAATACGACTTCTTGACAAGCATAAGTATTACCACCATTAGAAAATCCGGCATTACGACAATAAGTAGTAAATATTCCATCATTGCTAGTCATATTAAAATAAGCAACGCCATGTAAGTCTGTTGAATTATCTGGATAAGTACCAACAATTACTAATCCTGTATTATTAGAAAAGTTATTACCCTTTGTTCCTAAAAACGTATTGGCATCACAAGGATAAGCTTTAACTACATTCATAGATAAAAATAACATTATAAATAATAAACTTATTTTCTTAAAATATTTCATAAGCCTAAATCCCTCTGTTTCTTACTCTTTTTAACACTAATTACAACTGCTACTACAATTGCAACTCCTGCTACTCCTAAAATAACCCATTTATAATCATCAATAGTAGAAAATACTTTATCTGTTATAGTAGGTTTTTTATCTTCAGTTTTATCTTCACCATTTTTATCTACTTCCCCAGTTTGATAACTCTTTAATTTAGTTACAAATTGTGATTCACTAACATCTGGAGTTGTCACAAATTGTTGGCATAGATAAAAATCACTTAATTCTCTACATATTTCACGATCATAATATTTGTTATATCTAGGTGTTGAAAAATGAATTGTTTTAATCATTTCTCCAGCACAACCAGTATTAACAGTTGTATAAATTGATGCTGTAAAATTAGTAACTTGGGATGTATCAGTCCATTTGAATTTTCCAATACCATTTTCAGTATCAATATTTCTAAGAGTAATTACCTCATCATTAACGCTATTTTTTACCTCCACAAAAAATTCAGGAGTTATATTTAATACGGATACTTCAAAAACATATATTTCACCAGCATCAGAAGGATCATTCGGATCAAATTGAACACTTTCCAACTTAGATTCATAACTAGTTTTGATATTAGATGCTTTTTGGAGTAATTCCGTTTGTTCTTTATAGGAACATTGACTTGCTGCATTAGCACTTATATTAAATGAAAATAAGACAATTAACACTAGTAAACTTTTTTTCACTTAAAAAATACACCTACTCTCTACTTATAATGATTTTAACATAATGTCTAACCATTATCAAGTTAGATTGCTAATTTTTATGTGATAATTTAGGGATTAAATTAAAAGAATTTTTTTAATAGTTGTCAATAAAATTATTATTTATATTAATAATATTGTGACTTTTACTAATACTTATGGTATATTTAGATTAGGTGGATATTATGGAAAATATAAAAAATAAATTGATATCTTTAGGAAAACAATTTTTAATTATTATTTTATATATTTTTTTAACAGTATTAATATCACTACCGTTTGCTAAATATTTAGATAGTAGTAATTTATGTAATATACTAGTATCTTTAATAATATTAATAATTTTTCTATATATATTTAGAAAAACAATAATACCTAATTTTTATGATTTTAAAAAGAATGGATTCAAATATTTCAAGGCTAGTTATACTATTTATTTAATTGGACTTGCTATTATGATTATATCTAATTTAATTATTAGCCTATTTATGAGTCAAGCCCAAAATGAAACTGCTGTCGAAAGTATTTTATTTGCACTTCCTATTTACTCTATTATCGATTTTATTATTATTGGTCCTATTACTGAAGAAGTAATGATGCGAATTATTTTAAAAGAACATTTTTCTAAAATAAGTTATATATTATTATCTGGTTTATTATTTGGTTTATTACATGTTGTATTCTCTCTTTCTAATAATTTATTAGAGTTATTATATATCATTCCTTATGGAGCTTTAGGTTGTGCTTTGGCTAGTATTTATTATAAAACTGATAATATTTGGACTAACATCACCTTTCATGCCCTTCATAATACCATATGTATTCTAATATTACTAATCGGAGCTTTATTATGAGAAAATTATTAGTATCTATTTTTTTAATAATTACTTGTTTATATTTATATGGTAGATATATTGAAGTAAATAATATCAAAATAAATGAATACTCAATTAAAAGTGAAAGTATTCCAACTAGTTTTGAAGATTTAAAAATAATCCATTTTTCAGATATTTTATATGATGTTGATTATAATAATAAAAAGTTAAATGATATTGCTAATTTAATTAACAAAGAAAAAGCTGATATTGTTATTTTTACTGGAGATTTACTTAAAAATGGTAATAATTATAATGAAGAAGATTATAATAAATTAAAAGAATTTATGACCTCTATTGAAGCTTCTTTATATAAATATGCTGTTATTGGTGATAATGATCAATATTATTTAGAACAATATAAAGATATTTTATATGAAAGTGATTTTATACTTTTAGATAATGAAAGTAAACTTCTTTTCTATAAAGATGAAGTACCAATTAATATTATAGGTTTAACTGATACATCTAATATCGAAAATTTACTTAATAGCGAGATAGATTATAAATATACTTTAGCCATTACACATAAGCCAGATAATTTAGATAAAATGAGTTTTTATGAAATTGATACTGTTTTAAATATTTCTGCTCTTAAAAACAAAGATTATAAAAAAGTTATTTTTGATATTAAAAAAACAAAAGAAGTTTGTACTAATAAAAACCTAAAAGTCATTTTAGAAACAGATTTATTAACCAAAGAAGAAATAGAAACTGCTTCAAAGTGTGCTATAGATGGAGGTGCTAATTTTGTTAAAACCTCAACAGGTTTTGTTAAAAATGGAATTGGTGCAACTGTTGAAAATGTTAAATTAATGTATGAAACAGTTCATTCTCAAGGGCTTTTTGTTAAAGCTTCAGGGGGAATAAAAAACTACAAAAAAGCTATAGAA
>CANQFH010000063.1 GCA_947598425.1 uncultured Bacilli bacterium
TTTCTATTTTTAGTTATAAGTTACTTACTTAATTGTTACTATTCTTTGTGTGTACACTGTATTCATCCAACTCTTTGCATCATTCCTCCAGATAAACTTCTAGGATAACTATTTTTAAATTCATTTAGATTATATAAATTAAATAAATAATCTACATATTCTAAATTATCTTTAGTCATATTATTAGTTATTTTTAAACCTAAAGTGGCATTATCATAAATGGTAAGCCAAGGAAAGAGAGCATTTGATTGAAACATATAGGCAACTTTTAAATTATCTTTAGATAAGATATTTCCAGAATAATCTTTATCTAAATTAGAAAGAATAGATAACAGAGTAGATTTACCACATCCAGAAGGTCCTACTAAAGATATTATTTCACCTTGTTTTATATCAAAACTAATTTTATCTAAAGCTTTTATAACTCCTTCCTTGGTATAATAATTTTTAGTTATATCTTTTATACTTAAGATATCATTCATATAAATTATAAACCATATCTTTATAGGAAACAGTCTTATTTATTAAATTATTTTCTTTTAATAAATCTATTAAAGTATTATAAAATTCTTTTTCTACAAAAGGATTTTTAAGCCAAGCATCAGCTTCTTTATAATGATCTATCATTATTGTTAAACCATCTATTTTAGTATCACTAAATTGTTTTTGAATTACTTTAGCGACATCTTCACTAGAATTATTAAATGTATAATCTAACCCCTTTTTAATAGCGTTAGTAAATTTAGTTAATAATTCTTTATTCTTAGTTATATAACTTTTTTTAGCATAAAATGCTGTATAAGGGAAAGCATCAGAATAAGCTCCAACACTAGTCATTATATAACCTTCTTTATTATTTTCTAATTTAGATGCTAAAGGTTCAAATAAATTAACATAATCACCTTCGCCACCAATAAATGCTCCCGATAATTCTGCAAATTCTATTGATGAATTAATTTTAACATCATCTTTATTTACTCCAACGTTTTTTAATGCTCTTAAAAAACTTAATCCTGGCATTCCTGTAAGTCTTCCAACTAATATTTCTTTTCCTTCTAAATCATGCCAATCAAATTCATTATTATCAGTTCTAGATAATAAAAATTGGCCATCTCTTTTAGTAAGTCCAGCAAAAACTTGAAGATAATCTTCATTACCACCTAAATAAACATATACTGCAGATTCCGGTCCCGCAAGTCCTACTTCAGTATCATTGGATAAAACTGAGGCCGCTACATTATCACTACCACTTACAAGAGATAAATCAATTAAAATACCTTCATCTTGAAAGTAACCATTTTCTATTGCAACATAAAATGGCGTATAGAAGATACTATGAGTTACTTCTGATACTTTAATAGTAGTTAATTCTGAATTAGTATTATCATCTTTATTAACTATAAATAACCCTATTACTAAACCAACTAATATTACACTTAGTAAACATGTTAAAATATATAAAATATTTTTTTTCACATAAACACTCCTTACATATATAATATATACAGTAATAAATGTTTTGGTGCTAAAAAAATAGCCTTTATCTAAGACTATTTTGTTCTTTCTAATACTAAATTATCTTCTAAAGTTTCCTCTAAAGTTTCTTGGGTAGCACGATAAGTAATTCTTTCTTCCACAGGAATGATATCATTTTCTTTCATAGCCATATGGAATCTATTACCACCTTTAACATATTGAACTTTACCATTAGGATTAGATCCAGAAGATTTAAAGGCTAAGTAATTATTAGATGGTACTTCACACATCATAAAATCAATTACTGCTTGTGCTACTGGTAAACTAAGTTTATCCTCTCTAGCTAAATATCTATAATATGTTTTATTTTGATATCCTGAGAATTGTTTATAACCTCCAACAACAGCACTAACTTGACCATATAAGCTATTACCACGTCCATTAGCACGATTAATTTCATCTACAAATGGTCTATCGATAGTTCTATTATAAATACAACTTATAACATGATAAGCATCTTCATAACTACTATCTTTAGATTCAGCAAATACTGTACATAATACTGCTAAAAATTCATCATATGTTAATTGGAATTTTTCACAACAAATATCAATTTTTTCTTCAGCTGTAAGTTCGACAGCTTCAGTAGTCTCTTCGACAGTTTCTTCTACTACTTCAGTTTCTATAGTTGGTTCTGTTTCTGGAATTGTTTCGGCTTCAGTCTCAACTTCAGTTTCTAAAGTAGTCTCTTCTGGAATACTTTCAGCTTCAGTTTCTTCTACATAACCAGGACCTATGTTATTCATTAAACTCAAACTTAAAGAATCATTATTTCCTTTAGTAAATGATAATAAACTATCTAAGTCCTTTTCTTCAATATTTTTTAGATAATTATCTAAGTTAACTTCAAATTGCGCATTATTTAACATGACATTATTAGTACGAGCTTCAGCCTTTTTACCAGGTAAAATGCTACTAGCACCAATAGCTAATGCAAGTAAATAAAATGCTGGAATTTTTGCATGTTTTAGTTTAGATACATCTAAACTATTAATATTCTTTAATAAAGAATGCCAATTAAAATTTGTTTTTTTCATTTTTCCCCCTCCAAACAAAGATATATTCTAATACAAAATGTATACATTTGTCAAATGTTTTTTGAATATTTTTATAAATTGTGTTAAAATAGCAGCTAGTGATGTCCATGAATATATATGAATTAGTAGAAAAAATATGTAAAGAAGAAAATATTGATTATCATTTAATATCTGAAGATTGGGTAATGGTTTTAACTAAAAATGGGATAACAAAATGTATAGTAGGGCATAATTTTCCTCTTTTAGATCAAGCCATAAGTAAAGTTATTGCTGACAAATATGCTTTATATGAATATTGTAAATTAAAAAAGGTTCCCATAATTAAACATCATATATTATTTAATCCTAATAATAAATATGGCAGTAATACTAAAAATTTAATAACTAAATACTATGAAGAATATCATCAAGATGTAGTAGTTAAACCTAATGTAGGTTGTATGGGTGAAGGAGTATCTCATCCTCAAAATAAAAAAGAATTATTGAATAATATTCAAGACTTATTTAAAACAAATTTTTCAATTAGTATTTGCCCTTATTATGAAGTAGATAGAGAATATCGAGTAATTGTATTAGATAATGAAATAAGATTAATATTTGAAAAGAAAAAATTACAAGTAAAAGGTAATGGTATTCAAAGCATTAAAGAATTATTAATAGAAGAGAATCCTAGTTATTTTAAAGATAGAGTATTAGATAAAAGTTTTAATAGAATATTAAAGAAAGATGAAATATATAATTATGATTGGAGATTTAATTTAGAAAAGGGTGCTACTGCTAAATTAGTAGATGATAAAGAGATTTATAATAAATTAAGTGAATTTGCTTTAGAGATTGCCAATAAACTTAATATTAGATTTGCTAGTATTGATATCATTAAATATCATAATAAATATCTCATTATGGAAATAAATAGTAGTGTATGTCTTAATAAAATATGTAACTTTTTAGAAGATAATTCTATAGTTACTGATATTTATCGAGATGTCATAAAAAAGATGTTTAATAATTGATTTAACTTACTAAACGTGTTAAAATCTATTTATATCTTTTAGCCCGTTGGTGAAGTGGCTTAACACACTGCGTTCTCAGCGCAGCATTCACGGGTTCGAACCCCGTACGGGTTACCAATGGTTATAAATCTTGTAAACTACAAGATTTTTTCTATTTTTATAGTTATATCAATGGTATAATGTTAAAGGTGATAAGTAATGAATAATTTAGAGAAGATGTATATTACAGAAGGATATGATGATAAATTACATTTATGTAAAGTGATAGTAGCAAGTAGAAATGGTGGTAAAGTAGATAATATTAATGATATTGATAACTATTATATAACTTTTTATGATTATTTTACTAATCATTTTGTTAGTCAAAATGTTATGGGTATTAATGAATTAAATGATTCTAATGTTTGGAAGTATATAAAAAGGTATTCATTAGATGATTTATATGAAATAGATACAGTTGTTGATAGATTGTTAATACCATCTATATGGGAAGTTATAAAAACTAGTTTAATTTTAGATATAATTACTAAAAAAATTCATGATTTACAAAAAGAAAAAATTAGAATTCAAGAATTAATGGATAATAATAAAATTAATTTAGGTAATGAATTAATGAGTAGTTTAAATAGATAAATTAAAAGCAGATGTTATTTTTTAGCATCTGCTTTCTTTCTTAATTCAGTATTTAAGATAACTTTACGCATTCTTACAAAATTTGGTGTTACTTCAACTAATTCATCTTGGTTAATATAATCTAGGGCATATTCCAAAGTAATTGGTCTTGGTCTTTTTAAAACGACAGTTTTATCAGAGAAAGCCGCTCTGGTATTAGTAAGTTCTTTACCTTTAACAATATTTATAGCTAAATCATTATCACGATTACATTCTCCAACAATCATACCTTCATAAACTTCAGTATTTGGTTCTACAAACATGATACCACGATCTTCTAATTGTCCTAATCCATAAGCAGTAGCTTTACCAGTTTCACTAGCTACTAAAACTCCTAGTTTTCTTTCTCCTAAATTAACTGATGCTACCGGACCATATTCTCTAAAAGAATGATTCATAATACCATAACCTTTAGTTAAAGTCATAAAGTTAGTTGAAAAACCAATTAATCCTCTTGATGGGATTCGATAAGTAATTCTAGTTAAACTACCTAAATGAGTCATATCATCCATAATAGCCCCTCTAGTACTTAATTCTTCAATAACTCCACCCATATATTCATCATCAACTTCAATATTTAAATCTTCATAAGGTTCACACTTAATACCATCTATTTCTTTAACAATAACTTTAGGTTTAGATACTTGTAATTCAAAACCTTCACGACGCATATTTTCAATTAATATTGATAAATGTAATTCGCCACGTCCTGATACTAAGAAGTTTTCAGAATCTAATGGTTCAACTTTAAGACTAACATCTTTTTGGGTTTCTCTCATTAATCTTTCTCCAATTTTTCTTGATGTTAATAATTTACCATCTTTTCCAGAGAATGGGGAAGTATTAACCCCAAAAGTCATTTGTAATGTTGGTTCATCTATATGGATAATTGGTAATTTTTCATGATTACCAACTTCAGTAATAGTTTCTCCAACAGATATATCTTCTAAACCTGCAATAGCACAAATATCTCCACAACTAACTTCATCAACTTCCACTTTTGCTAGGGCAGTAAAGCCAAATAATTTTTGAACTCTAAAGTTTTTTTCCGTACCATCTAAACGAATACAATTAACCATTTCACCAACTTTAACCTTACCATTAAATACACGTCCAATAGCAATTCTTCCAACATAATCATTATAATCTAATAAAGCAGGTTGGAATTGTAAAGGTTTATTTATATCTCCACTTGGAGCACTTATCTCTGAAGTAATTAAATCTAAAACACATTTAAATGATTTTTCTTGAGTATTAATATCTGGATCTAAACTAGAAGTACCATTTAAAGCTGAAGTATAGGCTACTTTAAAATCTAATTGATCATCAGAAGCTCCTAAATCTAAGAATAACTCTAATACTTCATCCACAACTTGTTTAATTCTGGCAGTAGGTTTATCA
>CANQFH010000064.1 GCA_947598425.1 uncultured Bacilli bacterium
CATTTAAAAATCTCTCAATCTAGCATAAACACTAGGTTTGAGAGATTTTGCTTTTCTAAAACTGATAAATTCGGGATAATAACATATGTTTGCTAAACTGTCAATATATTTTTCTTTCTATTTTATTTTTTCACAATAAAAAAGCGTAATAAATAACTACTTTTGTAATTAAATATTACACTTTCATCTCCAAATGTGATCTAATCTTTTGGCTTAAATATTAAAGTAAACACAAACGAGAATACAACTACACTAACTATTGCTATTCCTGAAGAACAAAGCATATTAGAAAATATTCCTAACACCCCGGCTTCTTCATAACCAGCAATTCCTGCCGAATATAACATGTGACCAAAATTCGCAATCAAAGCAGTTGCACCAGCTCCACACCAAGCTACAATCTTATCATAAACTCCTATAAATGAAAGAAAGGCTCCAATTACGGTCACGCCACTTGTAATATGTCCCGGTGTTAACTTAGTATTATCCAATACTATTTGACAAATAAGACAAACAACCCCTGCAAACAAAAATGCTTTAATGTACATCATTAACCTCCAAACTAACCGCATGGGCAATCGCCGGAATCGGAGTTTTTTGATTTACAAAAGTCCTACTATGAAGCGCACCCGTGCCAATAATTAAGATTTTCTTATATTTACCTAAATTTAAAATTTTACTAAACAAAACTAAAGGTAAACAAGCTGGTCCCGAACCTCCAGCATAAGTATCTTGACTTTTCAAATATAATTCACACCCAGCATCTAAATGTTTTCTTAAGTAAATACCATACTTTCTTTTAAAATATTCTTTAAAAATATCTGATCCTACACACCCTAAATCTCCAGTTAAAATTAAGTCATAATAATCAACATCACGATTTAGTTCATTTAAATGTTCATGTAATACTTCTGCGGCTGCCGGAGCCATAACTGCTCCTAAATTATTGGCATCACTCACTCCCATTTCGACAACTTTTCCTATAGTTGCGGATTCAATTTTAATTTTTCCTTCATCTTTTGTTAATAATGTACTTATTCCTGCAGTTGCAGTAAATGTTGAGGTATGAACTTTGGGAGAGCCATATTCAATTGGATAGCGAAATTGCCTTTCAGCACTCAAATTATGACTACTAGTAATTCCAATTACCTTTTTAATATTTTTAGAAGTTAAAAACATACTTCCTACTATCAAGGACTCAGGAAAAGTTGCACAAGCACTATATATTCCTAAAAGAGAGATGGGAAAATATTTACTTGCATAACTAGTTGCTGAAATTTGATCTAACAAATCACCACCAACTAATAAATCAATATCAGTACCATTTAATTTATTCTTTTCTAATATTCGGTCTATCACTACTCTTTGCATTTTTGCCTGAGCTTGCTCAAAGGTCTTTTCTCCATAATAATAATCATCCATTTGAAAATCTAACTTTTTAAGTTTGCTATTACTTTCTAAAGGACCTGCCAAGGTTACATAATCATTTAAATAAATATTATTGAATTTTAAACTAGCCATATATAACCACCTTTATTAACACTAATAAAAAGGCACTTACAATTCCATATAAGATAACACTTCCTGCTAATTTAAAGATATTAGCGCCTATCCCGGTAATTAAGCCATCCTTCTTATAATCAAGGCAAGCACTCTGAATACTATGGGCAAAACCTGTTGTTGGAATAATTAAACCACACTTAGCCTTAGAAACCCAATTATCAAATTTGCCAATTGCAGTCATAAAAGATGCAAAAAGGATTAAAATAAAAGCTAACCAAGCACAGGAATCTACTCTTGAAAAACCAAATGATTCCATTAAAATGTTCACAATAACCTCACCAATAAATCCCACTAAGCCTCCAACTAAAAAAGCTATAATGGCATTTTTTAACTTTGGCTCTTTTGGTGATAATTCTTTAACCAATTTTTGATATTCTTCTTTATTCATTTTCTCACCATTTTTATTATGAAGCCATTTTAATTATTTTATACTACATTTGTAAATACTCTCGCATCTTTGTAATTCCCTTTTTCTCATATCTAGAAACCATTACCTGAGTCATATTTAATTTTTTAGCAACTTCACTCTGGGTTAAATCTTCAAAATATCTTGATCTGATTATCTCTTTTTCATCATCATTTAAGACTTCTATACTATCATCGATTAATATTTTAGTATCAAAATCTTCTCTTTTGCCACCTATATGTTCATAAAGGATTCCCTCTTCATCATTAGCTATATCTAACGACATTATTTGATAAGCACTAGAACATGCCATATCAATGTCTATTAATGGAATATTCAAATATTCTGCTAATTCCTGATTACTAGGTATTTTAGCTAACTTCTGAGCTAAACGATATCTCGCCTCTTCTACCTTTTTATATAATTTTAATATATCTTTAGATACTTTTAATTCTTTATTTCCTGCCAGTAAATACATTTCTCCAAAAATATAATCATAAGCATAAGTAGAAAATTTTGTGTTACCATCTTTATTATAATTTTTTAATGCTTTTAGTAATCCAACTACTCCAGCTTGAAATAGATCATTTCTTTCTATTCCATAAAACTTCTTAGTTAAATCCCATATCATCCTTTCATTATCTTTTATTATCTTTTCATAATTCACCCTATCTACACCTCGCAAATTTTATAGATAGTCTTTTCTGATGATAATATTTTGATACGCAAGCGTTTTAGTTTCCAAGATATATCATTATTTACTTTGCATAAAAATATTTTACCTTTATTTTTTCTCACTTTGCATTTGGTATTTAATAAAGCATCTATTCCTGACTCATCAATACTTTTTAATTTATCTAAATTATATATGACATATTTTATTTTGTGTTTAGTGATTACTGGTACCAAATAATTATTTATTTTATAACTATTCTTTCTATTTAAATTACCATCTAATCTAATAAAAAGTATTCCTTTTTGATACTCTAAATCCATTTTTAACATACATTCACCTGCCATTTTAATATAGTACATATTTAGAGTATTTTAAACAACTTCGACAAATGATAGCATAATATGTCAAAAAACTAATAGAGAGATTCCATTAGTTATACTTGAATTATGAAGGGATCAGATTCGCTTCCGGTACCAGATTTGATTATGGTATTAGTATTTAAGTAGAAGACAGGTCTTAATCCTATAGATGAACTAGTATTTAAATTTTTATTACCATATGCTGCTCCATTTGAGAATATATACCATGCAGTATACTGTGAATTATCTTCTGTATCATCAACTCTACCACTTCTTGACATTGTCCATTCAGATTTTGAAAAATTATAATGACTAATATGCATCCAAGATGATTTGCAAGTAGCAGCACTAGTATTACAATTTACTCCATCTTTTGAAACAGACCAATAATAGTCACTTAAATTCATTAAACTTACTTTAAATTTTGTCGATGATGGTTTCCATTTAGCTTTTCCAGCATAGTTTGTTGCTTCCGTTATTCCATGTTCTTGGTTAAACATTTCTTCTGCCGTAGTTGGAGCTGATGAATAATGAATATCTCCTTCATACCATTGCTTTTCTACCATTTTATTTACCCAAGTGTTATAATTGGAATCATTAGGATTCAAATAAGGATAAACTCCATTGTATTGAGAAGCAGATCCTAAATATAAATTGGAACCTCCTTTATTTCCAGTTGTTGTATTTATACTCGCACCATTTATTCTTTTTTTTAACTGACTATTTGACCAAGAAGCATTAGTAGCAGAAGTATGCCATTGGAATTCACTTACACCACTACTTTCATTTATAGGAGTTTGTTTTATTACTTTAATCATACCTTTGGATACTGTTGTATCTGTGCTATTTTGAACTATTCCAATTATACGGTACATATATCTTCCAGAATCTGCGACACAAGTGTTTTTTGAATCAGTTCCAAAACATATATAGTTATTTATCGTATCTGTATATTTTCCTTGAAAGCGATACATTCCTCCTTGAATAGTTTTATTTAATCCTAATGGAGATAATTTTTCAATATATGATGATGCACTGTTATCTTTTGTTGTATAATTACCACTCTTTGTTGTAGTTAAATTGACTCCATCTTTTGCGATTATTTTTAAGGTATTATTATAATTTGTTCCTGCTGTTAAATTACTATATGTACATGATCCACCGGTTGTTCCGGTACAACTACATGCGACTCCATTTGGCTTATCACAAGTAATACTAGTTATTCCACTGGCATCACTTGCTGTATATGTTAATACTATACTTGTTTCATTTATTGTATTTCCTGTTATATTTAATGTTGGTGGTGTAGTATCTACGGTTACACTTAATGTTTTATCTTTTGATATATTTCCAGCTTTATCTTTCACTTTAGCATGAATAGTATTTGCTCCTTCATTTAATGTTATACTACTTGTTCCTTGTTTATTAGTTGCACTATATTTGGTACTTGGACTACATTCTGCAGTACTTATACAATAACTATCGATATCACCATCATCCCATGTTATAGTCACTGTTGGTGTTTTACTTGTTACCTTACTATTTGTTACATTACTTGTACTTATAGCTTTAATATCATTTATTTTTGTATCTAACGTCTTGGTTATACTTCCGGGATTTTCACTTATGTTTCCTGCTAAATCTTTTAACCATACTTTGATTGTTTTACTTCCATCTGTTCCTAAATCATAATTATTTATTGTTATAGTCTTTTTTACCTTATCTAATCCTGTGGTTACATAATTTGTACATGTATCATTTAAACTAATACAATAACTATCGACATCATTATCAGTATATGTTACAGTTACTGTTTGACTTTTAACATTTGTATAATTATTATCGATACTTGATAAACTTCCTAAGGTTACTGTTGGTTGTCCTGGTTTACTTGTATCAAGTGTTATATTTTTATTTATATTATTACTTACATTACTTGCTAAATCTTTTATATAGGCATATAAATTATTTAAGCCTTTATCTAATGTGTATTCTATTGTTTTGGTTTTATTTGTTCTATCTATCTCATCTATTGTTTTCCATTCACAACTATCACTATTGTCTACCTTGTTTATACAATATTCATTTATATCTTCATCACTCCATGATAATTTTATATTTGTTGGGTTTATATTTGTATATTCTTTTCCTTCATTTATTGTAAATTCTGTTAATATTGGTTTTTCTTTATCTAAATCAAAATACAAATAACAATACACTGTTTTATTACTTGTTACGGTTACTGAGTTATCTTCATTGTGAGTTAATATTCCATCTACTTCTTGATCATTATTATCTACACATTTACTCATATCTTCATTATAATGATATTTTAAACTATTAGGAAAATAATTACTATCTTCTGTATATGGTTCATATTGTCCTAAACCATTCTCTACATACATTGCAAATGCTTCTTTATTGATATCATTATTTTCTTTTAATTCTACACTATCTAATTTATTATTAGCATAACTCTTTGGTACATTAAATATTACTACACTTATTATTATTAATACTAACAATACATATCTCTTCTTCATATCTTAGACTCCTTATCATCTAGTATCTTTATTATATAATAC
>CANQFH010000065.1 GCA_947598425.1 uncultured Bacilli bacterium
AATATACTATAAATAATATTAATTGTCAATAACATTTATAGTTATAATTATTATATGCAATATTACAAAAAATAAATTGTTTAAATAATAAAAATAATTTATAATATATAATAGGTGAAGAAGATGAAAGACAGTATTACTAAAGAAGAAGTAGAAAAATTAGAGAAATATTTTAGATTAGTAAATTATTTATCAGTAGGAATGTTATATTTAAAGAGTAATCCATTATTAAAAGAAGAATTAAAAGAAACTGATATTAAAAATAAATTAGTAGGGCATTGGGGTAGTGCTCCAGGTCAAAATTTTATTTATCTTCATTTAAATCGAGTGATTAAAAAATATAATTTAGATATGGTATATGTATCTGGACCTGGCCATAGTGGTGAAGCAATTATTGCTAATAGTTATGTAGAAGGAACTTATAGTGAAGCTTATCCTGAATTTACTAAAGATGAAAAAGGTTTACAAAAATTATTTAAAAATTTTTCATTTCCTGGAGGAACTTCTAGTCATGTTTCACCTGAAGTACCTGGATCAATTAATGAAGGTGGCGAATTAGGTTATAGTCTTTCTCATGCTTATGGTGCCGTTATCGATAATCCTAATCTAATTGTGGCTTGTGTTATTGGTGATGGTGAAGCCGAAACTGGTCCTTTAGCAACTTCATGGCATGCGAATAAATTTATTAATCCGAAAACTGATGGAATAGTATTACCTATCTTGCATTTAAATGGTTATAAAATAGCAAATCCCACGATACTAGCAAGAATTAGTGAAGAAGAAAGAATAAACTTCTTTAAAGGTTGTGGTTATAAACCTTATGTAGTTGATGTTTGTAATACTAAAAATTATCATGAACTCATGGCAAAAACTTTAGATACAATTATTGAGGATATTTTAAAAATTAAAAAAGATTGTAAAAAGAATAAAGAGTTTAAAAGACCAATGTATCCAATGTTAATTTTAAAAAGTAAAAAGGGTTGGACTTGTCCTAAAGTATTAGATAATAATGTCATTGAAGATTCTTTTCGCTCCCATCAAATTCCAATATCATTTACTCATCCTAAAAAAGATTTAAGTATTTTAAATGAGTGGTTAAAAAGTTATCATATAGAAGAATTAGTGGACTCTAAAGGTAAAATAAAAAAAGAGATATTAGATATGACTCCAAAGGGTACTAAAAGAATGAGTGCTAGTTTATATGCTAATGGAGGCTTACTATTAAAAAATATTAAAGTACCTGATTTTACTCATTATCAAATTGAAGTAATCCCTGGAGTAACTAAAGCTTCTGATATGACTATTTTAGGTAGTTATCTCAAAGATATTATTAGATTAAATAAAAAGAATTTTAAGGTGTTTGGCCCTGATGAAGCTCTATCTAATCGATTAAATGATGTCTTTAAAGTAACCAATAGAAAATTTAATGCTACGATTAAAGATAGTGATGAATTTTTAAATAGTGAGGGTTGTATTTTTGATAGTTATTTATCTGAACATGTTTGTGAAGGAATGCTTGAGGGTTATCTTTTGACAGGAAGACATGGTATTTTTCATAGTTATGAAGCCTTTATTAGAATTATTGATTCTATGGCTAGTCAACATGCCAAATGGTTAAAAGTTTCTAAAGAAATACCTTGGAGAGCTCCGATTAGTAGTTTAAATTATATTTTAACAAGTCATATTTGGCAACAAGATCATAATGGTTATACTCATCAAGATCCTGGCTTTTTAAATCATTTAGCTACTAAAAAAGCCGATATTGTTAGAATGTATTTTCCAATTGATGCCAATACTTTATTATCTTGTTTTAATCATATTATTCAAACTAAAAATTATATTAATGTTATTGTCGCGTCGAAGCATCTAAGTTTACAATGGTTAAATAAAGAAGAAGCTAATAACCATTGTAAAAAAGGTTTAGGTATTTGGGAAAGTGTCTCTAATAAACCTAAAAATCCTGATGTCGTTTTAGCTTGCTGTGGGGATACACCAACATTAGAAATAATCGCGGCATCCCAAATTTTAAAAGAATATTGTCCTCATGTTAAAACGAGAGTTATTAATGTTATTGATTTAATGCGCTTACAAGATTCTAGTGTTCATCCTCATGGACTAACTAATAGCGAATATGATAAATTATTTACTAAAGATAAACCAATCATCTTTGCTTTCCATGGTTATCCTAATTTAATTCATGAACTAACTTATAATAGATGTAATCATAATCTTCATGTTCATGGCTATTTAGAAGAGGGAACAATTACCACTCCATTTGATATGCGAGTTCAAAATAAAATAGATCGTTTTCATTTAGTATTAGATGCGCTAAAATATGTTGAAGAAACGGAAGAAGTAAGACTTACTAAGAATTTAATGAAGAAAAAATTAAAAGAACATGAAAGTTATATAATTGAAAATGGTATTGATTTAGAAGAAGTAAGAAACTTTCATTTAGGGGAATAATATGAATTTATATGATTTTGATAATACTATATTTAAAGGAGATTCATCTATTAAGTTTATTAAATATTCATTGATAAGGCATCCTTTAATAGTTAGTAATAGTTTAATTAAAGCTTTTTTGGTGGTAATAACTCATGGTAATTTAACAAAAGTAAAAGATAAATTATTCTCTTTTGTAGCTAAAATAAATAATATTGATGAATATCTAAATAAATTTATATTAAAGAATATGAAAAATATTAAAAAATTTTATTTAGAACAAAAAGAAGATAGTGATGTTATTATCTCGGCATCACCTCGCTTTCTAATTGAGCCTTTTTGTAATTTGTTAGGGATTAAAAATGTTATTGCTACTGAATATGATATTAAGAAAGGTAAGATTATAGGAAATAATTGCAAAGGAGAAGAAAAAGTAAAAAGATTTCATAAATTATATAAAGATAGTAAAGTAAATAAAGCCTATTCAGATTCCTATAGTGATATTCCAATGTTAAACTTAGCTAAAGAAGCTTATATAGTTAAAGGTGAAAATTTAATATTATATGAAAATAATAGATAAAAGGAAGTTAATAATTCCAAGATTAAAATAATAAATATTATCTTTAAATTAAGCATAGTAATTAATAAGAGGTGTTTAATTGAAAAAGATAATTTTTTTAATTAGTGTGTTATTTTTAATTCCCTTAAGGGTATGGGCAGTAGATATTACAGAGTATAGTGAAAGTGCTATTTTAGTCGAAGCTTCTACGGGTAAAGTATTATATGAAAAAGATGCTGATAAAAAATTAGCTCCAGCATCGATGACTAAAATAATGAGTATGATCTTAATAATGGATGCGATTGATAATGGTAGTTTAAAATTAACTGATAAAGTTACTATAAGTGAAAATGCTAGTGATATGGGAGGAAGTCAAGTATATCTAAATACTAATGATGTTTATAAAGTTGAAGATTTATTAAAATCGATAGCAGTAGCATCAGCCAATGATGCCGTAGTAGCAATGAGTGAAAAGATTGCAGGAACTACTGAAAAATTTGTGGAAATGATGAATAATAAATGTAATGAATTAGGTTGTACTAATACTCATTTTGTAAATCCTCATGGCTTAGATGCTGAAGGCCATTATAGTTCAGCTCGCGATATGGCTTTAATGGGAGTATATTTAGTTAATAATCATCCTGATATTTTAAAATATACTAGTATTTATGAAGATTATTTAAAAAGACCTGATGGTTCATCGACATGGCTAGTAAATACAAATAAATTAGTTCGTTTTTATGAAGATGTTGATGGTCTTAAAACAGGATTTACGGAAAATGCTGGGTATTGTCTTACCAGCACAGCTAAAAAAAATAATATGCGTTTAGTCGGAGTAGTTATGGGTGTTGATAATACTGAAAATAGAACCAGTGACACTGTTAAAATGTTGAATTATGGTTTTAATTCTTATAAATTATCTACTATTTATAAAAAAGATAAAGTAATTGATGAAGTTAGAGTAGAGGGTGGCAAACAAGAGAAAGTTAAAATAGTTTTAATGAATGATGCGACAGAAATATTAAATATTAATGAAAAAGAACCAGAGTATACTATAAATATTAATTTAGATAAGATTAAAGCCCCTATAAAAAAAGGAGAAGTAATTGGTAAAGCTGATATTATAGATAATGAAGGAAGTATTATTACTAGTATTGATATCACTGTTAAAGATACTATTCTTAAAGCTAATTTATGGGATTATTTTAAAAGAAACTTTAATGTTTTATTAAGAGGTAAACAAATAATAAAGTAAAATAAATGTTAAATAATTCTTAATAAATTCTTAATTTTTAGATGTCCATAATTAAAATTGATATAATACTAATAAGGAGAACATTATGCAAGAAGTTAAGAAAAGAAAGAGAAAGAAGAGGAAAATCAATAAAATAATAACGATTGGATTACTTCTAACTATTTTAGTGTTATTTGGAATGATATATTATTTAAATGTTATAAATTTTGTTTGGACGACTTTAATATTATTAGGAGTACTTGTTATTACTTTTATGTTAGTATTATGTAATTTTAGTAGGAAGAAAGGATTTCGTTTAATTGGTTATTTCTTTAGTCTTATTTTAACTGGAGTATCTTTATTTATAGTAGTACATTTATATAATACGATTGGATTTTTATTTAATGTTACTGATGGTAATTTTGCTTTAGATAATTATAATATAATTGTTTTAAAAGATAGTAATTATAATGATATTAAAAATTTAAACAATAAGAGTATTGGTTATAATGATACAATGGATAATAGTGTAGTTAAGAAAATTAAGAATAAGATAGCTAAAATAGTTAATTTAGATTATGCTGTATATGATGATGTTGCTACTTTAGTTAATGCTATCAATAATAATAAAGTAGATAGTATTATATTAGAAGATAGTGAATTAGATTTATTAAAAGAAGATGATTTAGCTAGTTATGAGAATTTAAAAATATTAGATAGTGTTGAAATAAAAACTGATATTAAAGATTTACAAGAAGCTGTTAATATTAATAATGAACCTTTTAATATTTATATAAGTGGTATAGATACTTATGGTAAAATTAATTCTTCATCACGAAGTGATGTTAATATTTTAGTTACTGTTAATCCCAAAGATAGTAAAATTTTAATTACTTGGATTCCTAGAGATTATTATGTTTTTATCAATAGTGGTAGTTATAAAGATAAATTAACTCATGCTGGGATGTATGGTATAGATTCAAGTATTTATGCAGTAGAAAAATTACTTAATGTTGATATTAATTATTATGTTAAAGTTAATTTTTCTTCAGTTATTAAAATAGTAGATGTTCTTGGAGGTATTACAGTTTATAATGATGAAACCTTTACTACTAATGAAAATATTACTTTTAAAAAAGGTGAAGTTAATTTAAATGGTGAAAGAGCTTTATCATTTGTTCGAGATCGTAAACATGTTACTGGTGGTGATTTAGGTCGGGGTAAAAACCAAATTAAAGTTCTAATGGCTTTAATTGAGAAAGCTCAAAGTAAAGATACCATTAGTAAATATAATGATATATTAAAATCTTTAAATGGAGCTTTTGTTACTAATATGA
>CANQFH010000066.1 GCA_947598425.1 uncultured Bacilli bacterium
CAATAACTGTATTAACAGTAACAGCATCACCAACATTAACTAATATTTCTTTTAAATGCATAAATACATAGGTATAAGGTTTACCATTAACATAAGCCCAAACATAAACCATATTACCACCACATGAAGCTTTTCTAACAATAGCTCCAACTGTACCAGCTGCCGTAGCATAAGCTTGAGTTCCTTCAGATACTCCTATATCTATACCACGGTGATTAGAACTAACTATAGCATTACCTTCTCTTATACCATATAAACTAGTAATTCTACCTTTAGATACCGGTTTTAACCAACCATTACTATTAATAACATTAACACATACTGTTAATATTTGATCATCTTTACAACCTAAATTTTCATATGATTTAATTGAATCTTTTAAAGAAGCAATCTGTTTATCTAAAGATACTGCTCCTTCTTCAATATCAGCAAGTTCATCTCCTAAAGCATCTAAAGCTTCATTATAAGCTTTAATATCATCATTTAATTTAACTTGATATTTATCTAACTCTTTATCTAACTTTTCATTATTTTTAATTAACATTTCTAATTCATTTAATTTTTGTTCATTATAATCGGCAATTTGATTAATCGCATCTATTCTCATAATTAACTCAGTCATCGAAGATGCTCCAGTTATATAAGACATATAAACATTTTCAGATTGTAATTTTTGATATAAAATTAATAAATCTTCACTTTCACTTTTTACTTTAGCAATTTCTTCATTAGTTTTTAATATTTCATTTTGTAATTCTTCTATTTCTTTTTTTGTTTGTTCTAATTTATAATCTGCTTCTTGTAATTTCCGTTTATTCGCCGCAATTTCAGCTTCGGTTTTCTTTTTCTCATTCTTTCTTTGTTCGGCTTTAGCCTCTAAATCTTTTAATTCATTTTTTAAATCTCCTAAGGTTTGACTAGCAGCCTCTACTTTAATATTTGGTACTACTAATAATACCAATAACATTATTAATACTATAAACTTCTTATATTTCATCATATCTTCAAGTACTTTCTAACAGCTAGTAAGCTTCCTAACATTCCTATTAAAGAACCTAGACCAACTGTAACTAAGGCTACATAAAAGACAAAATTATATGGACTAATTAATTTAATCATTTCACTAATTATATGACCATTTAATCTTTCATATCCAATTATATAACCATAGATAGTAATAATTACTGGTATTAATGATCCTAATAAACCAATTATAAAACCTTCAAATACAAATGGTAATTTAATAGCAGTATTACTACTTCCAACTAATCTCATTATTTCAATTTCATTTCTTCTGGAATATATAGTTAATTTAATAGTATTAGTAATTAAGAATGCAGTTACAAATATTAAGGCAATTACAATAACAATTGTTGCTTTTTCTACTATATCAAAAGTAGATATAATAGTATTAACAGCATCTTCACCATAATTAGCACTCTCAATTTTATCTAATTCTCTAATCTTTTCAGTAACATTCTCTAATTTATTAGCATCCTTAACAGTTACTACAAAAGAATCTAATAAAGGATTATTTTCATAGTTTTCAAAAACATTACCTAATGATGAATTATATTCAGACATTTCTAATTTCCATTCATCTTTATTTTTATATACTACTTCATCAACACTTTCAATCTTTTCTATTGTACTTTTTAAAAAATTAGCATCTTCTTCAGTAGCACTTTTCTCTAAATAAACAACAATACTTAGTTCACTTTCTAACTTAGTTGTAGCATTTTCGATATTAGCAGCAATTACCATTGATAAAGATACTACTAAAAGAGTTATTGTTGCACATAATATTGAAGCCATACTTAAACTAAAATTACGGAAGACACTTTTAAAAGCATCTCTTATGCTTCTTTGAATAATTCTAAACGCCTTCATGAGATTTGTAACTTCCTTTCAAATAATCACCAGTTAGTACCCCATGTTCAATTAAAAGGACTCTCTTTTTCATTCTATTAACGATTTCTTTATCATGGGTTGCCATAATAACTGTTGTCTTTAAATCTTTATTAATATTATCTATTACTTTCATTATTTCTTTACTAGTATCAGGATCTAAGTTACCAGTTGGTTCATCACATATTAATAACTTAGGCTCATTAACTATAGCTCTAGCTATACATACTCTTTGTTTTTCACCACCAGATAATTGATGTGGAAAACTACGAGCTTTTTCTTTTAAACCCACTATTTCAATGGCTTTTAATACTTTAGGTTTTATTTCTTTTGAAGAAATACCTAAACATTCTAAAGCAAATGCCACATTTTCATAAACAGTTAATTTTGGTAACAATTTAAAATCTTGGAATACTACTCCAATTTTTCTTCTTAATTTATAAACACGACCATTTCTTAATTTAGCAACATTAACACCACCAACAACAACGCTTCCTTTAGTAGGTTTTTCTTCCCGATAAAGCATTTTAATAAATGTGGATTTACCACAGGCAGTATGGCCAATTACAAAAACAAATTCGCCTTTATCAATAACAACAGACATATCTGCAATAGCAGTTACACCAGTTGAATAAGTTTTATTTACATTTTTTAATTCTATAAACTTCATATTATACTCCTAATTAATTATATCAAATATTTACTATTACATAAATGGTAAATTTGACCTTTTGACACCACCTTGTACTTCATAACAATCACTTATTACAAAGAAAGCTTGAGGATCTATCTCTAAAATCATATCTCTAAATAAATGAACATCTCGACTTCTAATAACACACATAATCATTACCCCTTTAACATGGGAATAACCACCCACTGTAGGGAAAATGGTAAATCCGGTTTGAAACTCATCTTTAATTAACTTCTTAACTTTACGAGGCTCCCTAGTATATATCATAAATTTCTTACTATCAGAAATACCAATAATTATCTTATCTACTAAGAACGAACCAATTACTATAATAATAATGGCATAGATGGCGATATCGACACCAAAGACAAAAGCACTAGCTAAAATAACAAAAACATTAAATATTAAAACTCCTTTACCTTCACTAAAATGTAAGTACTTACTCATAAGTCTTACAATAACATCAGCTCCTCCAGTTGAATAACCAAATTTATATACTAAGCCATTACTAAATCCATATAATAAACCTGCTAAAATAACTGTTACCAATATTTCTTGAAAAGATAGATATTGTAATAAAAATTTAGCTAAGGGAGCAGTAAATGTAATAAAGATAGGATATAAAAAAGTACCAATAGCTACTCTTTTAGTTTCTTCTTTACCTAAAAATATATAACTTACTATTAATAATAAAGTGCTTACGATATAGATAAAGCTTTGAGAGTTAAATCCTGTTAATTCTTGAACTAATATTCCGATACCAGAAACACCTCCCACAACTAAGTTATTGGGAACAAAAAATAAATTATAACATAATGCTAAACAAAATGTACCAAATACAAAAGATACACCTGTTACAATTAAATCTCTAGTACCATCTACTTTTTTATTCTTCATTTTTATCTACCTATCAATATTATAACTAATTATCACTTTAGTTGCAATAAATAAGTTATTTAAAACATACAATTTATAAAGAGGTGAATAAATGAACGGTAATTTTTATCAAAATCCAACTTTTCCTACTAATAATATCGAAGAAAATCATACTCCAATGAGTCCTCCAGGTAATTATAGTATGATGCCCATGGAACAAAGTTATATAGAAAATATATTAAGATTAAATAAAGGAAAAAGAGTAAATGTATATGTTTCATATCCTGATAGTAGCGAATGGAAAGATAAAATATATCAAGGAATAATTGAAGAGGCAGGAAAAGATCATTTAATAATAAGTGATCCTAATAATGGTAATTGGTATTTAATTAGAATGATTTATTTGAATTATGTAGAATTTATGGAAAGAATAAATTATTCACATGCTTATTCAGAAAAGAATTATTAGTAATATATAAAAAATGTTGATAACTGTTTAGTTTTCAACATTTTTATTATGCGATTATAAAAGGATCACTAAAGATTCCGGTTCCACTAGAAATAGTTACGTTAGTATTTAGATAGAAGACAGGGCGAACTAAAAAGACGCCATTCATATTACTTAATGCAGTGTGGCCATCAATAAATATAAACCATGTTCGATAATCTTTTTCAGTAGATAATAAATGTCCTGAAGAAGTAAAAAGCCATTCCCAATCAGAATTACCGTTATTATTTTTAGAATGAAGCCATGATTTAGAACACAATTCATAATTACCATTACGACAATCTATTCCCTCACTAGATATCGACCAATAATAATCACTTAAATTCATTAAACCGATTTTAAATGATTCAGAACTTTGAATCATTTTTTTAGATTGTAAATCACTACCACTAAGATAGTATTTAGCTTCAGTTATACCATGTTCTTCATTAAACATTTCTTCTGCTGAATTAGGAACATTTTCAAAACCAATATTACCAACATACCATTTTTTATTAACTATTTTATTAGTCCAAGTAGTATCATCAGGATTTAAATAGGGATATAAAATATTATAATTAGTTGAAGTTGTTCCTAAAAAGATATTTGTACCACCTGCTTGTCCAGGCGTACTATTTACATTGCCACCATTTAATCTTTTCTTTATTTGACTATTATCATATAAAATATCAGCATATTGATCTCCTTGATATCCCGTATGCCATTGAAAAACGTTTGTGCTTCCTTCTTTTAAAGGAGTTTGTTTAATTACTTTAATCATATCTTTGCTTACGGTATCATCACATAATTGGGTATCTTTATTAGTACAATCTTCTCCAACTATACCAATAATACGATACATATATAAATCGGGATTGGATGTACATGTTTCTTTTTCACTAGTTCCAAAACATATATAATTATTATCTACAGTATCTTTATCACCTTGATATCGATACATGCCTCCTTTTAAATCATAACTTAGATTTGAATATCCTTCTAATTTTGTTCCTGGTGCAGTTAATTTATCAAAATATAAATAACAATAGCTAGTTTTACTAGTTTCTACTGTAGCTTTTCTTGTTTCTTCATCAAATGTTAATGTTTCTTCTTTTATTCTATCACCATTTTTATCTATACATCCTGATAATTCTTTATTAAATTTATATTTATAATCAGGCCATTCATTATTACTACTTTCTTCATATCCAGTATCATTTTGTAACATAATGGCAAACATTTCACTTTCTTTTTCATTCAACTTTACTTCATCTAATTTATTGATTGTCTTATTATTAAAACTAACTATTAATGTTATACTTATAACTATAATTAATACTAATAAACCATATTTTTTATTCATCTCTTAGACTCCCTTATCTTCTATATTATCTTTATTATATAATACCCCCCCCGGAGTCAAGATGAAGCTGCTGAAAAAGTATACGGGATGTACACTTTTTATTGGACAACTATGAAAGGGGGTGTCATTTCTTAGTTGTTATGTTATTATATTTTTGTTTT